>NZ_BAAAEP010000007.1:40243-105366 GCF_039523075.1 Caenispirillum bisanense | reverse complement strand
GCCCCGCCGCCGGCGCCGGCCGCGGCGGGGGCCGCCGGCCGGGCCGCCGCCGTGGCCCGCCCCATGTGGACCACCCTCGGCCAGAGCGGAAGCTGAGCCCATGACCACCGCCCCTGCCCTTCCCCTCCGCTCCGCCGCCGCCGCAGTCTCCGCCGTTCCGGCCGCCCCGGATGAGACGCCGCCGCTGCCGCTGCGCCTGCGCGGGCCGCTGCTGGGCGGGCTGGCGGTGGTCGGGGCCTTCGTGGTCGGCCTGGGCGGCTGGGCGGCGACGGCGCCGCTTGCCAGTGCCGTCACCGCTTCCGGCGCGCTGGTGGTAGAGAGCAACCGCAAGACCGTGCAGCACCTGGAAGGCGGCATCGTCGCCGACATCCTGGTACGCGACGGCGACCACGTCCGCGCCGGCCAGCCGCTGCTGCGCCTGGACGAGACGCGGGCGCGGGCCGGGGTGCGGCTGCTCGACCACCAGATCGCCGCCCTGGAGGCCCAGGCCGCCCGCCTGGTGGCGGAGCGCGACGGCGCCGCCGCCGTCACCTTCCCCGCCGCCCTGGCCGAAGCCGCCGTCACCCGCCCGGAGGCCGCCGAAGCCATGGCGGTGCAGGCCCGCCAGTTCGCCGAGCGCCGGCAGTCCATGGCGGCGCAGGTGGAGATCCTGGAAAACCGCATCGACCAGCTGCGCCAGCAGCGCAGCGGGCTGGAGATCGAGCGCGCCTCGGTCGAACGGCAGCTGACCATCTTCACCGACGAGATCGCCGGCCTGCGCGACCTGTTCCGCCAGGGCCACACCGCCCGCACCCGCATCCTCGCCATCGAGCGCGAGATGGCAGCGCAGGAAGGCAGCATCGGCCGTTTCGTGTCCGACATGGCGCGGGCCGACCAGCGCATCGGCGAGACCCGGCTGGAAATCCTCCACCTGCAGCAGCGCTTCCGCGAAGAGGTGGTGGCGGAGCTGCGCGACGTGCGCGTGCAGCTGGCCGACCTTCACGAACGCAAGGCAGTGGCCGACGACGTGATGCGCCGCATCGTGGTGACGGCGCCGCAGGACGGCATCGTGCAGGCCCTGGCGGTGCATACGGTGGGCGGGGTGGTGGAGCCGGGGCGGCCGATCCTGGAGATCGTGCCGGCCGACGACCGCCTGCTCATCGACGCCCGCGTCTCGCCCATGGACATCGAAAGCATCGGCGCCGGCCAGCCGGCGGAAGTGCGCTTCGTCGCCCTGCACGACCGCACCCTGCCGATCATCGAGGCGCAGGTGACCCGCGTGTCGCCCGACCGCCTGATCGACGCCGCCACCGGCCAGCCCTACTACGCCGCCCGCCTCGACCTGCCGGCGGCGGAGCTGGAGAAGCTCAGCCACCGCCGCCTGCAGGCGGGCATGCCGGTGGAGGTGTTCATCCGCACCGGCGACCGCACGGTGCTGGACTACTTCCTCGACCCCCTCACCCGTTCCCTCGACCGCGCCCTCGCCGTGCAATAGGCGCCGACGGCTTCAGAAGGAGACGCCCATGAGCACCCGGACCCTGGTGGAAGGCACCAACGGCCACGATCGCATCGACCTGACCGGACGGATGACGCCGCACCACATCAAGGGCTACGGCGGCAACGACACCATCTTCGCCGGCAACGGCGGCGACATCCTGGATGGCGGCAGCGGCCACGATATCCTGTGGGGAGGCACCGGCAACGACATCCTGCACGTCGGCACCGGCAGCAACCAGTACCACGGCGGCGCCGGCCAGGACACGCTGCTCGGCACCGCCGGCAACGACACCATCCGCGTCCAGGCCATCAGCGGGATCGAGGTGATCGACGGCGGCGCCGGCCACGACGTGCTGTTCGCCGGCAACAACTCCGTCACCTGGGACTTCTCGGGCATGACGCTGAAGAGCATCGAGTTGATCGACCTCGGCAGCGGCTGGAACCGTTTCGTCGGCACCTCGGGCAACGACCGCATCACCGCCGGCCGCAAGGACGACACCATCGACGGCGGCGCCGGCTTCGACGAGATGGTCTATACCGGCGCCTATGCCGACTACACCATCGCCCAGAGCGGCAACCGCCTGACCGTGCAGGGCCCCGACGGCCGCGACACCCTCATCAGCATCGAGCGGCTGACCTTCACCGACGGCATGTGGGAAAACGGCACCTTCAAGCCCGGCACCGGCGGCGGCGGCGGTACCAACCGGGCGCCGGTGGCGAACAACGATGCCGTCACCACCACCGCCGGCAAGGCGGTCACCTTCAACCCGCTCGCCAACGACAGCGACCCCGACGGCGACACCATCGCCGTCGCCGCCATGGGCACGCCGGCCAACGGCAGCCTGAGCCACGCCAACGGCCAGTGGACCTATACCCCCAAGGCCGGCTTCACCGGCGTCGACAGCTTCGGCTACAGCATCACCGACGGCGCGCTCACCGCCACCGCCACCATCAGCATCACCGTCAACCCCGCCACCGGCGGCGGTGGCGGAAGCGGCGGGGGCGGGCTGGTCAGCCAGGCGCTGTGGAACAAGCTGGTCACCATCACCGAAGGCGGCTGGGGACGCCTCAACGACAACACCTTCCGCTCGGTATGGCCCGATGCCTCCGACGCCGCCCAGGGCGGCTACCCGCGCAGCGTCATCCAGGCGTGGAGTTCCATGGCCTGGGACAGCAACCGCAACGACCTCATCTTCTGGGGCGGCGGCCATGCCAACTACGGCGGCAACGAGGTCTACCGCTTCGACGCCGACACGCTGATGTGGGAGCGCGCCTCGCTGCCCACCCGCAACACCAGCACCGCCAACCCGGTGGTGACCGAGACGGTGGACGGGCCCATGCGCAGCCCCGTCTCCTCCCACACCTACGACAACAACGAGTTCCTGCCCATCGCCGACCGCTTCGTCACCTTCGGCGGGGCGGCGTGGAACAGCGGCTCGGCCTTCGTCATCACCGATGCCAATGGCGGCACCCGCGTCACCGGCCCCTACTTCTGGAACCCGGCGAAGGCCGACGCCAACAAGGTCGGCGGCCTGTCCGGTACCGGCACCGATCCCAGCCGCCAGGGCGGCCAGATGTGGGAGAACCGCGACAGCGTCTATTCCCCCGACGGCAACCACCCGCGCCCCTTCGTCAACGGCACCACCGCCTATGCCGAGATCAACGGCAAGGACGTCATCTTCATCACCGACCGCCCCACCGGCGGCCTGTGGAAGTACACCGTCAACGACGTCAAGGACGCCTCCAAGGACACCTGGGAGAAGGTCGGCCGCGGCTGGGAGGTGTTCGACGGCGCCGGCACCGGCGCCTACAGCACCGCCGACAACCTCTACGTCCGCACCGCCAACAAGACCTTCACCTACTGGGACCTCGACAACGCCGGGGCGGGCAACCGCAACGTCATCTTCACCCCCAAGGACCTGACCGGCGGCTTCACCATGAGCGCCATGACCGGCATGGACTACGACGCCGGCCGCGACCGTTTCCTGCTGTGGAGCGGCACCCGCGACGTGTGGGAGCTGAAGGCGCCGGAAACCATCGGCCGCGACGGCTGGACGGTGAAGAAGGTCGCCGCCGGCGCCGCCGGCCCGACCGGCGTCCCGGACGTGAGCAAGGTGGAGGGCAATACCACCGGCATCCTCGGCAAGTGGAAGTACGTCGCCGACCTCGACCTCTTCCTCGGCGTCTACGACCACAACAACGGCGACATCTGGGCCTACAAGCCGCACGACTGGAACCCCGACGTCACCCTGGTATAGGAACGGCCGGGTTTCTCCACCGGGGCGCGATGTGCCTTGGTCGCTTTTTCACCAACGTCATGGTGGCCTCCCCCCGTCCACAGGCAACCCTGGAGACGACACAGAACTGGGAGACACGGCCATGCCGAACCGTCCTTACGATTGCCTCGACGGCCTGACCGTCCTGGTCGCCGACGACAACCCGCACATGCGCAAGCTGGTCACCACCCTGGTGACCAGCCTCGGCCGCCCGGCGCGGGTGGAAGAGGCCTGCTGCGGCGAAACCGCGCTGGGCATCCTCGGCCGCCGGCAGGTGGATGTCGCCATCGTCGACTGGCGCATGGAACCGGTGAACGGCATTGACCTGGTGCGCGCCATCCGCGCCGAGGAACAATCCCGCCGGCTGCCCGTCATCATGATGAGCGGCTACGCCGACCCGCAGCGGGTGGCCGCCATGCGCGATGCCGGCGCCGACCATGTGCTGGCGAAGCCCCTCGGCCTGCGCAACTTCGCCGCCACCCTGGCCGCCGCCACGGAAGGACGCGGCCTGGTGCGCTGATCTTCCCGCGCGTGCACGAAGGCCGGTCAACGGCCCGCTGAGGGGAAGAAGGAACGGGGGCGCGGGTGGTCGCGCCCCCGTTTCCGTTGCGCCTCTACTCCGCCGCCGCGGCGGCACCCGGTTCCACCCAGGCGGCGCCGTCGCGGCCGTGGTAGAAGCCGTTGGCGGCATCGCGGCCGTCCAGCAGGTCGAACAGGGCATCCTCCGCCGCCGGAACGTCCAGCCGCCCGGCCAGCAGGTCGGCATAGACCCGCCCCGCCGCCACCATGTCGAGATCCTGCGGCGAGAGGCGCAGGCAGCCGACGCCGGCCGCCAGCAGGTCCGGCACCTCGCGCACCAGCAGGGTGACGGCGCGGGCCTGGGTCTGGGTGCCGTTGACGGTGAGGAAGGCGTCGCCGTCGAGCGTATCCACCGGCATCCCCTCGGCATCCAGGCCGCAGACATAGCGGCAGCCGTCCTTGCTGAGGCCATGGGCGCGGGCGTGGTAGCAGCGGGCGGAGATGGCGAGCGGCGCCCGGCCGAACACCTGCACCTCCGCCGCCATGCCGAGGTCGCGGGCGGCGCCGGCCAGGGCGGTGACGCTCGGCCGCGTCAGTTCCCACGGCAGGCAGACGGAAACGGCGCCGCGCCCCGCCAGCACCGCCAGGGTGCCCTCGTTGTAGACGTTCACGTAGGGGCCGACATGGTGCGGACGGCCGCCGAGCAGCGCCAGGGCGCCGGCATCGTTGGCTTCCACCAGCATCCCCTCGCCGGCCGCCGCGGTGACGCCGCGCAGGGCATCGACCTCCGGCCCTGTCACCGCCAGGGCGAGGGTAGACAGCACCACCGTCTTGCCGGCCGCCGTCAGCACCTCCGCCGCCTCGGCCATGGCCTCGGCGACCAGCGGCTCGCGCTTGGCGCAGACGGTTTCGCCCAGGTAGACGATGTCATAGGGGCTGTCGGCGGCGATGGCGCCATAGAAGGCGCGGCGGCGCTCCGCCGACCAGTTGTACAGCAGCGGCCCGAGGGCGAGCTTTGCCGAAGCGGTCATGATCGCGTCCCTCCTCACTGCCAGCCGCGGGTATAGGCGCCGGTGGTGGCGGTGCCGCCTTCCAGGAAGGCGGCGGGGGCCGCCTTGGCCGCCGCCGCGCCGGCCACCGCCGCCTTCAGGCTTTTGACCACCTGGGCGACGTAGGCCTTGCCGCGCTGGCGGCCCTCGATCTTCAACGCCGCGACGCCGGCGCGGGCGAATTCCGGCACCAGGGTGGTGGCATCCAGGCTGGTCGGGTCTTCGAACAGGTGGCCGTCGCGGTTCATGGCGCGGAAGCGGCCCTTGCACAGGGTGGGGTAGCCCGCCGGCTCGCCGGGGCCGAAGCGGTTGATGGTGTAGCCGGCCAGCCGCGACACCATCACCTCGCCCTCCTGCTCGTATCGCACGGCGCTGGCGGGGGAGCACACGCCGTCCTTGTTGGGCGACAGGCCGGTGGCGTAGGACGACAGCGAACAGCGCCCTTCCGCCATGACGCACAGGCCGCCGAACACGAAGACCTCGGTCTCCACGTCAGGCACCGCTTCGGTCAGGGCGGCGATCTGCGGCACCGTCAGCACGCGCGGCAGCACCACCCGGCGGATGCCGAAGGCGTCGCGGTAGAAGCGCACCGCATCAGGATTGGCCGCCGCCGCCTGCACCGACAGGTGCAGCCGCAGGTCGGGGTGGCGCCTGGCGGCATAGGCGGCGAGGCCCATGTCGCACAGGATCACCGCCCGCACGCCGACATCGGCGGCAATGTCCACCGCCCGCCGCCACAGGGCATCGTCGCCGGCCTCGGGGTAGGTGTTGATGGCGATCATGGGCGCGACGCCATGGCGGTCGCACAGCGCCACCCCGTCCGCCGCTTCCTTGGGGGAGAAGTTGAGGCCGGGGAAGTTGCGGGCGTTGGTGCGGTCGCGGAAGCCGAAATAGACGGCGTCCGCCCCCGCCTCGACAGCGGCGGCCAGCGCCGCCGGCGTGCCGGCCGGGCAGACGAGTTCGATGGGACGGCTCATGGGGGCTCCTGTGGGGGCAGGGACGCGAAGAAACGGCAGGACGAAACAGGCGCGGCCGGTCGGGTTCAGCGGCGGCGGCGGGCGGCGTCCTGCTCCAGGCGGGACAGGCGCGCGTCCTGGCGGGCGAGATCGGTGCGCAGCGGCGCCAGCACCGCCTGCTGGATGGTGGCGAGGTCGCGGCTGGCCGCCGCATGCACCCGCTGCAGCAGCGCCGCCGCCCGCGGCAGCACCGGCCGCAGCGGCGCCGGCGCCAGGGTGAGCAGGCTGGAGGCGTCGATGCCGCCGTCCTCCAGGGCATAGCGCAGGGCCATGACGAGGCCGGTGTCGCCCTCGATGGTCAGCAGGCGGGAGAACAGGCTGGCGTCGCCGTCCAGCCCCTGGGCGCCGTCGAGCATGCCGAGCAGCACCTCCACCGGCGCCCGCACCACCGCCGTGGCCGGCGCGTCGGGTTCGCTCAGATCGGCCTCCAGCCCGCCGGCGCCGACCGTCAGCACCAGCGCCACCGGCCAGCCGGTGGGGACGATGGCGACGGTGCCGGCCAGTCCCTCCAGCCGGTCGGACAGCTGCGGTGCCAGCAGCCGCTCCGCCCGCGTCAGGGCCGGCCGCGCCAGCCGGCGCAGCAGCGGCAGCGGGATGGGGCGCAGCAGCAGACCGCCGAGCAGAGCGGGAGAAAAACTGTGGACCTGGTTGGACATGTCTCACCCGGAGGACCGAATAACCATACAAATGTTATAGCTACCAAAGCCCTCCGGGGCAATGACGCCGGTTCATCCGGCCGCCCGGCCTACGGACGCGGAACTTGTCCGCCGTCAAGGCAGAAGCCCCAGGCTTGCCGTAGGGTTTGTTCATCGCCCGAGCGGACCTCGACCTCTCCCCCGACCGGGCGCGCATTCCCCAGATGCAACCAGAACCAGTCCGGCCCGGAGCGTCCCCCATCGCTCCGGGCCTTCCCCTGTCTGGCCCAAGCCTTTGCGCGACAAAACAAAACGGCCGCGCCGACAGCATCGGCGCGGCCGTTCGTCCGCCGGGCGGGGCCGTGGCCCAACCCCTCCGGTCATGCCATGCCCGGCCCGCCCCGGCGGAGGGCCTATTTCAGAGTGTGCATGTAGGCGATGACGTCGGCGCGATCCTTCTCGCTTTTCAGCTTGAAGGTCATCTTGCTGCGCGCCTTGTCGTTGCCGCTCTTGGCGCGCAGATAGGCGGTGGGGTCTTCCAGGTAGGCCATCAGTTCCTCGTCGGTCCAGGTGACGCCGCTGTCGGCGACGGCCATGTAGTCCGCCGAGTACTTGAAGCCGTCGACCGCTCCCAGCGGGCCGCCGGCAACGCCCCACAGGGCGGGACCGACCTTGTTGGCCTTGGCTTCGGTCAGGTCGTGGCAGGCCAGGCACTTCTTGCCAACGGCCTCGCCGGCCGCCGCATCACCGGCCAGCGCCGGGGTGGCAGCCGGCAGGCCGAGGGCAGCGAGGGCGAAAGCGAGCATCGCGGTGCGCATGCGTCGGACATCTCCTTCCGGTGGTACAAGGGTGGGAGAACCGGCGACCACAGGGGCCGCCGCCTCGCCCCCACCGTGGCGGCGGAGGGCGGCGCGGTCCTTGACGCGGGTCAAGACGGAGGAGTTTTGCGGCGGATGGCGGATACCAGGACAGACGGGCGCGCCGCGCCCTGGCTGCGCCGGGCGGCGGCCCTGGTGGTGCTGCTTGTCGCCCTGCCGCTGGCCGCCGGCTGCTCGCCGGTGCGGGTGGTGGAGGCGGCATCGCTGCTGCTCGACCTGTCCGACCCGCCGGCGCCGGGGCGCGACCTCGACGGCGTGGCGCGGCAGGAAATCGCCGGCCCCGGCGGCCGACCCGCCGACCTCTACCGGGTCGAGGCGCCGCGCGCCGCCCTGCTGGTGGTGCCCGGCGCCGCCGAGGCCGGTCGCCGCGACGTGCGGCTGGTGGCCTTCGCCGCCGACCTCGCCCGCGCCGGCTTCCTGGTGATGGTGCCGCAGCTGGCCGGCAGCGACCCCTTGCGCGTCTCCGCCGCCGATGCCGACGCGGTGGCGGAGGCGGTGACGGTGCTGGCGGATACGGCGGGCGTGCCGGCGGTGGGGGTGGTCGGCGTCTCCTACGCCGTCGACCCGGCGCTGCTGGCGGCCCTGCGGCCGGAGGTGAGCGAGCGGGTGGCCTTCGCCCTGGTCATCGGCGGCTACCACGACATCACCGCCGCCGTCACCTACATGACCACCGGCCTCTACCGCGCCGCCGGCGATGCGGCGTGGCGGTCCGGGCCGGTGGAGCAGAGCGCCCGCTGGCTGTTCCTGCGCGCCAATGCCGACCGGGTCGGCGGCGACGGGCCCGATACCTCCACCCTCGCCGCCATCGCCGCCCGCCGCCTGCGCGACCCGGCGGCGCCGGTGGATGATCTGGTGTCGATGCTGGGGCCGCCCGGCATGGCGGTGTGGCGCCTGCTGGTCAACGACGAGCCGGAGGCGGTGCCCGCCCTGCTGGCCGACCTGCCGCCGGCCCTGCGCGACGAGGTGACGGCGCTCGACCTTGCAGGGCGCGACCTGACGGCGCTGCGGGCGCGGCTGGTGCTCATCCACGGCCGCGACGACCCCATGGTGCCCTTCACCGAAAGCCAGGCCCTGGCCGCCCGCCTGCCGCCGGATCAGGCGCGGCTATACGTGGTGGACGGGCTGAACCACGTCGAGGTCGGCGACCTCGGCCTCGGCGACATGGCGACGCTGCTGCGCGCTGCCTATCGCCTGCTGGCCGAGCGCGACGCCGCCCCGCGACCGATCAGACCTGCAGGATGAAGCGGGAGAAGGTATCGGAAATGTTGATCTCGGCCTGATCGATCACGTCCTCCACCGCCGTCTTGCGGGCGCGGGCGTCGGTGCCCTCCATGGCTTCCTTGTAAGCCTTGCGGACCTTCCCGGGCAGGTTCAGTTCCTTCTTGGAGCCGGTGGCGATATAGACGTCGTAGTGCTTCTGCATGGTCTTGTCGTCGGTCTTGACGGTCTTGGTGGCGAGCAGATACTCCAGGTTCTCCATGGAGAATTCCTTCTTCAGGAACTCCAGGAACATGGCCGACAGCACGCCGTCCTTCATCACGTCCTTCCAGGTGTTGCAGCGGTCGAGGCGGACGTAGGCCTTCATCAGTTCGTCGAACTGCTCCAGCGTCACGCCCTTGGTGGCGGCGACGTGGTAATCCCCCGCCGTCTTGGCGATGGCCGCCGCCGCCTTGGCGACGGAGGTGCCGAACACCTTCACCTTGCCGGCCCTGGTCTCGGCCTTCTTCGCGGCCGAGCGGGCGGTATCCAGGGCGCCGGCGAAGCGGGCGACGGCCTTCAGTTCCTTCTGCGCCGCCGCCTTCGCCTTCTCGATCTGGCTGCGGTCGGCCTTGCGCAGGGAGGCGGTGTCGAAGGCATCCCAATTGATGGCGCCATAGGTCGACTCGCAGTCCTTCAGCGCCTCGCCGACGCCGGTCTTGCCGAGAATCTTGCCAATGCTGCCCTTCTTCTGCTGCCAGTCCTTGTTGGTCAGCACGGCCGGATATTTCTTGAGAATGGCGGGAACGCCCATCACTACCCCCCAGCGGTTCGCCTTGCACGCAACGGCGGGCGCTCCCCCATGAGCGCCCGCCGCCGCAACCATTATGGCCAAGGTCAGCCGGGCCGAACAACCCCCCGTTGGCGCGGCCGCACCACCAGGGTGCGGCGGCATTCGCTGGGCGTCAGGCCGTAGAGCCGCTTGAAGGCGGTGGCGAAGTTGGCGGCGGAGCCGTAGCCCGCCACCAGCGCCGCCTCCGTCACCGAGGCGCCGTCGTGCTCCAGCAGGCGGCGGGCGCGGTCCATGCGCAGGCGGCGCAGGTGATCGCCCACCGACAGGCCGACCACATCGCGGAACAGCCGCTGCAGGGTACTGACGCTGACGGCGGCGTGGCGGGCGACATCGGTCAGCGACAGCGGCTCGTCCAGATGGGCCTCGATATAGGCGCAGGCCGCCGCCACCCGCGCCTCCGCCCGCGCCGGCCGGCGGGACGGGGCGGCAGGCCCGCCGATGGCCTGGAAGGCGCGGCCGAGGATGTCCAGCGCCCGACTTTCCTGGAACAGCTCCGCCGCCAGCCCCTCGCCATCGCCGCCGCCGTCGAGCATGGCGCCCGCCAGCCGGGCGAGGTCATGGCCGAGCGGCCACGCCAGGGCGGCGCCGTGGTCGGCGGCCAGCTGCCGCACCAGATGATCGCCGCCGGCCACATCGCCGGCATCCTCCAGCCAGCCGGTGGGGATGCGCAGGCACACCTTGCGCATGCGCTGGCCGCGCACGCCGCGCCGCTCGAACAGGTCGGGGCCGGTGGTGGTGTAGAGGAACCCGGCCGGCACCGCCGCGCCGCTGCCGTTCGGGCAGGCGCCGACCTCGTGCCGCCGGCCGGCGACCGAGATCCCTACCCGCCCCTGCAGGAACAGCGACACGGTCATGCCCGGCGCCACCGTCGCCTGGGTGGTCAGGTCGTGCAGGTCGACCGCGTCGCTCATGTGCAGGGTGAGGCCGCAGCGCAGCGTCCGCACCAGGAACCGGCCGCGCAGGGCCGCTTCCTCCGGCCGCAGGCGCGGCGCGATCAGCCGCACGCCGTCATCGATGCGGGTGCCGGCGATGTCGATGAACGAGACGGTATCAGGATGCGCCCGCTGCGCCACTGCCCCCATGGATCTGGTCCCTCCGTCGCACTTTGACCGCCGCCCAAACACCTTTGACCGGCCCACAAACGCTGCCGCCCCGGAAAAGCCCTATACAAGTTGATGGCGGTCCGCCATTGTGCGCGCCGCTCATGCGAATGCAAATCATTATTATCAAGACCGCGCAGCGGGCCAGCGAGGACAGAGGGATGAAGGACGTGAGTGGCAAGGGCGGCGCGGGCCGCCTGTCGATCCTGGTGACGACGACGGCCCTGGTATCGGCCGCCGCCGCGGGGGCGGCATCGGCGCAGCAGGCGGGGACCACGGCGACGGCGGCCGATACGCCGGTCAGCCTGCGCCCCATCGCCATCGAGGACACCCGGCCGGAGCCGGCCGGCACCATCCAGTTGACGCCTGAGGACATCGAGCGCGAGCAGCCGCAGACCCTGCGCGACCTGTTCCGCGACCAGCCGGCGGTGACCATCTCCAGCGGCAGCGTGGCGTCGCAGAAGCTGTATGTCCACGGCATCGCCCAGAACAAGCTGAACGTGACCATCGACGGCGCCCAGCAGCGCAACAACGTCTGGCACCACAACGGCAACCTGTTCCTTGACCCCGGCCTGCTGAAGAGCGTTGCGGTCAACCCCGGCGTGGCGCCCGCCGATGCCGGTCCGGCCGCCCTTGGCGGCGCCGTCGCCTTCGAGACCAAGGACGCCGCCGACCTGCTGCTGCCGGGGCGCAGCTACGGCGGTCGCCTGACCACCAGCTACGACACCAACTCGGAAACCGCCCGCGCCACCGCCGCCGGCTTCGCCGCCGTGCAGGGTTTCGACCTGCTGGGCATGGTCACCCGCGCCGACGGCAACGACTATGAGAACGGCGCCGGCATCACCGAGCGCGGCACCGGCACCGACCTGCTCAACGGCCTCGCCAAGCTGAGGTACGAGGCTCCGTCGGGCCACAGGGTGAAGGTTTCGGCCGAGTACCTGAACGACGATACGGTGCGCCGCCTGCGCCCCAACATGGGCTTCGTCACCAACGAGCTGAACCGCAACGACCTGACCCGCACCACCTTCACCGCCGCCTATGAGACCACCGCGCCGACGCCGCTGTTCGACCCCAAGGTCTCGGTCTACTACAACCTCTATGACCTGAAGCGGCCCAACGAGAGCGGCTACACCCGCCCCTCCGGCGACTTCAACTCGCAGGTGGAAACCATCGGCGGCAAGCTGCAGAACACCGTCCTGATCCCCATGGGCAACCTGACCGTGGGCGCTGACTTCAGCCACGACGACATCAGCATCGAACGCTTCCACTTCGCCACCGACGTCGGCGAGGAGATCACCACCGCCGGACTGTTCGCCCAGGCGCGCGTTTCGCCGGTGGACCGGCTGACCGTCTCCACCGGCCTGCGCGGCGACGTCCAGCGCTACGAGGCGGTGGACGGCCAGACCTTCGAGAACGCTGGCCTCAGCCCCAACATCTCCGCCGACTACGGCCTCACCGACTGGCTGACCGTGTTCGGCGGCTACAGCTATGTGTGGGGCGGCTTGGAGCCGTCGGAAACCGCCCTGTTCCACGCCCGCAACTATACGTATGCCGATGATCTGGAGCCGGTGACGTCGCACAACGTCCGGGTGGGCGCGCGCACCGAGTACGAAGGCTTCGGCTTCGAGGCGGCCTACTTCCACACCCTGATGCACAACCCGATGGAGTACAACTACACCACCAGCCGGCGCATCAACGGGCCTGACCTGGAAAGCCGCGGCGTCGACCTCATCGCCTCCTACCGCACGGAGACTGCCGGCGTCAGCGCCAAGTACACCCACACCGACATCACCTATGGCGACCGCATCGCCCTGCCCGGCGACTATTACCAGGGTACGGCCATCGGCGACCTGATCACCCTGTCGGGCCACTACACCTTCACGCCCATCGGGCTGACGGTCGGCGCCTCCACCGAAATCGCCCTCGACTTCAAGCACGACGACCTGCGCGCCAACGGCTACGCCGACGTCGACGGCTACACCGTGGTCGACCTGTTCGTGGAATGGGCGCCGCCGTCGCTGGCCCCCTACCTGACCCTGCGGGCGGAGGCCAACAACGTCTTCGACGAGACCTACTACAGCCGCTCCACCTACAGCCAGACGGCCCGGGTGACGCCGGTCTACGACCCCGGCCGCTCGTTCCTGGTGTCGTCGGTCATCCGCTTCTGACATCCACCGCCGCCGCCGGCCGGCCCGTTGTCCGCGGGCCGGCCGGATCGTTTTTTCTCACCACCGGGAGACACGTCCATGCCCGACGCGATGCTGACCACCAGCGGCCGCGCCGAAACCCCCAACGCCGCCCGCTACCTGGGGCAGCTGTGCAAGCACTTCGCCCACAAGATCACCGTCGACTACGACGGCGACGCCGCCCCCGACCACGGCACCGCCCACTTCCCCTGGGGCACCTGCCGCATGACCGCCACCGCCGAGGCGCTGACCATGGACGTCACCGCCGACAGCGCCGAGGGGCTGGACCGCATCCGGGCGGTGGTGGACGATCACCTCGGCCGCTTTGCGTGGCGGGAGACGCTGGCCCTGGCGTGGACGCCGCCGGCCGGCGGCTGAGGCGGCTTCCGCAACGGGCGATGGCGCGGGGTTTCACGCAACCGGGAGGCGCGCCCGGCGTTCCCGACAGTGCCGATCATAGCTGCCTGGAGCAACGCCCGTGGCCCATCGCCGGTGCCATCAGTCCTCGCCCCCGTCGCGCCGCCTGTCCGCCTTTGCCCTTGCCCCGGCGATGGTGCTGGCGGCTGTCCTTGCCGTCGCCGCCTGCGACGACGGCAACGGCGCCGAGCAGGAGGCGGCGGCCCAGCCGGAGGCGCGGCCAGTGCGGGTGCTGACCGTCGCCCCCCATGCGGAGACGGAGATCCGCCACTTCCCCGGCCGGGTGCAGGCGGCGCAGGCGTCGGAGGTATCGTTCCAGGTGTCCGGCCGGTTGGCCGAGTTCCCGGTGCGCGAGGGCTCCACCGTCGAGCAGGGGGCGGTGATCGCCGCTCTCGATCCCACCGATTATCAGATCGCCGTGCGCGAGGCCGAGGTGCAGGTGGACCGCCTGGGCAAGGACCTGGAGCGCAAGCGCATCCTGCGGTCGGAAGGCCATGTGGCCCAGGCGGTGCTGGACGAGGCCCAGGCGCAGTACGATCTGGCGGCGGCGCGGCTGGATCAGGCGCAGCAGAACCTCGCCTACACCACCATCGAGGCGCCCTACCGCGCCCTGGTCGCCTCGCGGCTGGTGGACACCTTCATCAACATCCAGGCCGGGCAGCCGGTGGCGCTGCTGCAGGACGTCTCCAGCCTCGACGTGCAGGTCAGCGTGCCGGAGCGCATGATGGCCCAGGTGCAGCGCGACGACGTGGTGCGCATCACCGCCACCCTGTCGGCCCGGCCGGACCGCCGCTTTCCGCTGGAGCTGAAGGAGGTGGCGACCGAGCCCGACCCGCAGACCCGCACCTACCCGGTCACCTTCACCATGGCGCCGCCCGACGACATCGCCGTGCTGCCCGGCATGTCGGCCACCGTGACGGCGGAGATCACCGAGCCCGGCGCCGGCAGCATCCGCATTCCCACCGGCGCCCTGGTGGCAGCGGCGGACGGGCGCTTCCAGGTGTGGCTGCTCGACCCGCAGGCGGAGACGGTGCGGCCGCAGCCGGTGCAGCCGGGGACCACCGTCGGCGATCAGGTGATCATCCTCGACGGCCTCAGCGGCGGCGAGACCATCGTGGCGGCCGGCGCCGGCTTCCTGGCCGACGGGCAGCGGGTGCGGCCGCAGGCGCCCACCGATCCGCAGGCCGCCCGCCAGCCGCAGCCGGCCGGCGCCGACGGATCGCAGCCCTCGCCCCGACAGCCCTGACCGCGGAGACCGCGTCGCAATGGATATCGCCCGCGCCTCCATCGAGAAGCCGGTCAACACCTGGCTGATCATACTCATCTGCCTGTTCGGCGGACTGTGGGGCCTGTTCACCCTCGGCCGGCTGGAAGACCCGGAGTTCACCATCAAGGAGGCGGTGGTCACCACCGCCTACCCCGGCGCCTCGCCTGTGGAGGTGGAGCAGGAGGTGACCGACCAGCTGGAAACCGCCATCCAGCGCATGCCGCAGGTGAAGGAGGTGCGCTCCCGCTCCTCCGCCGGCATGTCGCAGATCACCGTGGAGATCCAGGACACCTACGACGGCGACAGCCTGCCGCAGGTGTGGGACGAGCTGCGCCGCAAGGTGAACGACGTGCAGCGCGACCTGCCGCCCGGGGCCGGGCCGTCGGTGGTCAACGACGACTTCGGCGACGTCTTCGGCCTCTACTACGCCCTCACCGCCCCCGACTACAGCCGCGCCGACCTGCGCGACTTCGCCCGCACCCTGCGGCAGGAGCTGCTGCAGGTGCCGGGCGTCGCCAAGGTGGTCATCGGCGGCCTGCGGGAAGAACGCATCTTCGTCGAAATCCCGCAGTCGGTGCTGACCCAGCTGGGCATCCCGCCGACCACCATCGCCGATGCCCTGCAGGTGCAGAACGCCGTGGTCGACAGCGGCGCCATGCGCGTCGGCGACGCCTACGTCCGCCTGGCGCCCACCGGCAGCTTCGGGTCGGTGGAGCGGATCGAGAACCTCTATCTCAGCGCCGGCAGCGGCGCCACCATCCGCCTCGGCGACATCGGCCGCATCGTCCGCGGGTATGAGGACGTGCCCGAGACCCTGGTGCTGCACAACGGCGTGCCGGCCGCCACCCTCGGCGTCTCGGCCCAGCCCGACACCAACATCGTCGAGGTCGGCGAAGCGGTGGAGGCGCGCATCGCCGAGGTGATGCGCGGCCTGCCGGTGGGGGTCGCGCTGCACCCGATCTATGAACAGCACAAGGTGGTGAACGAGTCGGTCACCGGCTTCATCATCAACCTCGCCAGCTCCGTCGGCATCGTCATCCTGGTGCTGTGCCTGGCCATGGGCTGGCGCGGCGGGGTGGTGGCCGGCGGCTCGCTGCTGCTGACGGTGCTCGGCACGCTGCTGCTGATGAAGGTGTTCGGCATCACCATGCAGCGGGTGTCGCTGGGGGCGCTGATCATCGCCATGGGCATGCTGGTGGACAACGCCATCGTCATCGCCGAGGGCATGCTGGTGCGCATGCGCCGCGGCACGGCCGCCACCGAGGCCGCCAGCGAGATCGCCGGCCAGACCCAGATCCCGCTGCTGGCGGCGACGGTCATCGGCATCCTGGCCTTTTCCGGCATCGGCCTGTCGAACGATTCCACCGGCGAATACACCTTCTCGCTGTTCGCCGTCATCGGGCTGTCGCTGCTGCTCAGCTGGCTGCTGGCGGTGACGGTGACACCCCTGCTGGCGTCGTACCTGTTCCGCGTCCGCACCGACCTCGACCCCGACCGGCCGGAGGCGCCGCTGCTGCGGATCTATCGCGGCGGCGTCGGGCAGGCGCTGCGTCACCGGGCGCTGACGGTGGTGTCGCTGGTGGTGGCGACGGTGGCGGCGGCCTTCGGCTTCGGCTTCGTCAGCCAGTCGTTCTTCCCCGACAGCGCGACGCCGCTGTTCTACGTCGATTACTGGCGCGAGCAGGGCACCGACATCCGCGCCACCGCCGCCGACATGGAGGAGATCGAGCGCCACCTGCGCGGGCTGGAGGGGGTGACGGTGGTGTCCACCTTCATCGGCGCCGGGGCCGACCGCATGATGCTCACCTACGCGCCGGAGCGGCCCAACTCCGCCTACGGCCAGTTCATCGTGCGGGTGGACGATGCCGGCCGCATCCCCGCCCTGGCACGCGACGCGCTCGCCTGGATCGCCGACGCCTATCCGCAGGCGGAAACCAAGATGGAGCGCGTGCGCCTCGGCCCCGGCGGCGGCGCCCGCATCGAGGCCCGCTTCTCGGGCCCCGACCCGGTGGTGCTGCGCCAGCTGGCGGCGGAGGCGGAGGGCATCTTCCGCGCCGAACGGCTGATCAACGTCCGCCACGACTGGCGCCAGCGCGAACTGGTCATCGTGCCGGAAATGGCGGAGGACCGCGCCACCGCCGCCGGCGTCAGCCGCCGCGACATCGCCGACGCCCTGGCGGTGGCGACCGAGGGCCGCCGCTCCGGCCTCTACCGCGAGGGCGACCGCCTCATCCCCATCGTGCTGCGCGCGCCCGAGGAGGAACGCCACGGCACCACCGACCTGCGCGACCGGCGGGTCTGGGCGCAGGCGGTGCAGTCCTACGTGCCGATGACCGAGGTGGTGAACGGCTTCCGCACCGAACAGGAAGACGGCCTCATCCGCCGGCTGGACAAGGCCCGCACCATCACCGCCCAGGCCGATCCGCCCTACGGCGCCAACGCCGCCGCCGCCTTCGACCGCCTGCGCCCGCGCATCGAGGCCATTCCCATGCCCGAAGGCTACCGGCTGGAGTGGGGCGGCGAGTACGAAAGCTCGTCCGACGCCCAGGGGTCGCTGGCGAGCGGCCTGCCGCTCGGCTTCCTCGCCATGGTGCTGATCACCGTCGCCCTGTTCGGCAAGGTGCGGCAGCCGCTCATCATCTGGCTGTGCGTGCCCATGGCCATCTGCGGCGTCACCGTGGCGCTGCTGCTGTCGGGGCAGCCGTTCGGGTTCATGGCGCTGCTCGGCTTCCTCAGCCTGTCGGGCATGCTGATCAAGAACGCCATCGTGCTGGTGGACGAGATCGACCTGCGCATCGGCGACGGCCACGCCCGCCACGCCGCCATCATCAACGCCAGCGTCAGCCGCTTCACGCCAGTGCTGCTGGCGGCGGGGACCACCATCCTCGGCATGGTGCCGCTGCTGTTCGACGTGTTCTTCTCCGCCATGGCGGTGACCATCATGGGCGGCCTCGCCTTCGCCACCGTGCTGACGCTGGTGGCGGTGCCGGTGTTCTACGCCCTGTTCTTCCGCATCAGGGAGGACGAGGCGTAGCGCGGCGCCCCCTCGCCCTGCCCCTACCCGCCGACGCCGTAGGGCGCCGGGGCCTCGTTCACCAGCCGGCTGTAGAGGCGGCGCATGTCGGCGCGGGCCTCGGCGCCGAACAGCGGGTCGCGGTTGTCGGCGAAGGCGGCGTCGATGGCCGCCCAGTCGGCCGGCGTCAGGGACTTCTCCGCCATCGGCAGGATGACGCCTTCCTCCTTCTGCATGTGGCGGATCTGGAAGCGCAGGTATTGCGCCACCCGCTCCCGCAGCAGGTCCGCCGCGCCGGCCTCGCCGCGTTCGCAGGCGCCGACGGTGTCCTTCAGGCGGCTGAGGGCGCCGGGGCAGCCGGCGTGCTCGGCCTCCAGTTCCTCCAGCATGGCGTCGGCCAGCGGGTCGCGGCGGCGCAGGGTGGCGAACAGGTGGAGGTCTTCCTTGGGGTGGTGGAACCGGTCGGTGAAGGTCTCGATGTAGTCCAGCACCGCCCGCACGAAGGGGAGGTCCGGCGCCTCCCGTCCGTCGCGCAGCATGGCGTCGAGCATGGTGACGACGCGGAACAGGTTGCGGTGTTCCTGGCGGATGATCTGCACAGCCTGGCTCATGGCCTGCCGCCCTTCCCTGCAGCGGCGCCGCTGCGGCGCCTTATGGTTCGTTCGTGCGCGAGTGCGCGGGCCAAGTGTATCACGTCACCGCGGCATCGGGCTGCCGTTCCGGTGCGGCGTCGGCGAAGGCCGGCAGCTCCCGGCAGGCCTGGTCGATCCGCACCAGCGTCGGGCAGGCCGACAGGTCGAGGTCGAAGCGGCGGGCGTTGTAGAGCTGCGGCACCAGGCAGATGTCGGCCAGGGTCGGGCTGTCGCCCTGCACGAAGCGGCCGGTTCCGGAGTGACCGGCCACCAGCGCCTCCAGCTGCGCGAGGCCAAGGCCGGTCCAGTGGCGGTACCACGCCAGCTTGTCATCTTCCGACAGGCCGAGGCTGCCGGTCAGGTGCCCCAGCACCCGCAGGTTCACCAGCGGATGGATCTCGCAGGCGATGGCGAGCGCGAAGGCCCGCACCCGCGCCCGCGCCTCCGGGTCCGAGGGCAGCAGCGGCGGGCGCGGGTGGCGCTCCTCCAGCCATTCGCAGATGGCGAGCGACTGGGTGAGCACGCTGCCGCCCTCCGTCACCACGGTCGGCACCGCCGCCTGCGGGTTGAGGGCGGTGTACTCCGGCCGGTGCTGCTCGCCGCCGTCGCGGACGAGGTGGACCGGCACCTGCTCCGCCGTCAGCCCCTTCAGGTTGAGCGCGATGCGGACGCGGTAGGCGGTGGACGACCGCCAGTAGCCGTAGAGCTTCATGAGCCGCCCCCCTCGTACCGCCGCACCTCCTGGTCGATGGCGCCGAAGATGGTGGCGCCGGCGGCGTCGAGCATCTCGATACGGATGCGGTCGCCGAAGCGCATGAAGGGGGTGGCGGGGGCGCCGTCGCGGATGGTCTCGATCATCCGCACCTCGGCGATGCAGGAATAGCCGACGCCGCCCTCGGCGATGGACGTGCCGTGGTCGGTGCCCTGCTTGTTGGAGACGGTGCCCGACCCGATGATCGTCCCCGCCCCCAGCGGCCGCGTCTTCGCCGCGTGGGCGATCAGCGTCGGGAAGGCGAAGGTCATGTCGACGCCGGCATCGGGCTCGCCGAACTTGCGACCGTTGAGGTGGCTGACCAGCGGCCGGCAGACCTTGCCGTCGCGCCATGCCTCGCCCAGTTCGTCGGGCGTCACCGCGACGGGGGAGAAGACGCTCGACGGCTTGGACTGGAAGAAGCCGAAGCCCTTGGCCAGTTCCGCGGGGATGAGGCCGCGCAAGGACACGTCGTTGACCAGCATGACCAGCCGGACGGCATCGGCCGCCTGAGCCTCCGTCGCGCCCATGGGGACGTCGCCGGTGATGACGGCGACCTCCGCCTCGAAGTCGATGCCCCAGGACTCGTCGGCCATGAGGATGGGGTCGCAGGGGCCGAGGAAGGTGTCGGAGCCGCCCTGATACATGAGCGGATCGGTCCAGAAGCTGTCCGGCAGCTCCGCCCCCCGCGCCCGCCGCACCAGTTCCACATGGTTGACGTAGGCGGAGCCGTCGGCCCACTGGTAGGCGCGCGGCAGCGGGCTGGCGCAGGCGGCGGGGTCGAACGGCCGCGCCTCCGCCACCCGGCCGGCGTTGAGGGCGTCGGAACGGTCGCGCAGCAGCGCTTCCAACTGGTTCCAGCGGTCGAGGGCATCCTGCAGGGTGCGGGCGATGTCGGTCGGCGCCGTGCACAGGCTCAGGTCGCGCGAGACGATGACGAGGCGGCCGTCGCGGCCGTCCTTCAGGCTGGCGAGTTTCATGGCTGCGGCCCCTCCCTCACCGTGCCTGCCAGGATCGGTAATACTCCGTCCACTCCACCCCCTCGGGCAGCGGCGGCACCTGCAGCAGGTCGCGGGTATCGACCATCACCGCCACCTCGTCGGTTTCCTTGCGGGCGTGGCGCTGGGCGGTTTCATAGGCCTTGGGGTGCGGCCCGTGGGGGAAGCCGACCGGGTGGTAGGTGGTCATGCCGGGGTGGATGTTGTCGCGCGAGAAGAACTCGCCGCGGTGGTAGAAGATGAACTCGTCATAATCGACGTTGCTGTGGAAGTAGGGCAGCTTCAGCGCGCCGGGGTCGGATTCGATGGGGCGCGGCGCGAAGGTGCAGACCACCACCCGCCCGGCCAGGAAGGTGGTATGGGCCGACGGCGGCACGTGGTAGCGGGCGCTCATCAGCGGCCGGATGTCGCGCCAGTTCAGCCGCACCGGGGCAAGGTTGCCGTGCCAGCCCACCGCATCCAGCGGATTGAAGGCGTAGGTCACCTGCGACACCTGCCCCTCGCGCTTGATAAGGCAGGTGGTTTCCGCCTCGGAATACTGGTCGCGGAAGGCCTCGTCGATGCGCGGCACCGCCAGCACCGCCGGATCGAAGATGGCGTGGGTGCCCATGATGCCCTTTTCCGGCAGCTTGAAGCTGTCGCCGGTGGCCTCGATCATCAGCACCTCGGCCGGCTCGTCGCACTCCAGCCGCCACTGCACGCCGCGCGGCACCACCAGATAGTCGCCGTCGCGGAAGGTCATGTGGCCGTAATCGCAGAAGAAACGGCCGCGCCCCTGGTGGAAGAACAGGATGTCGTCGCCGTCGGCATTGCGGGCCAGCACCGGCATGGCCCCCTCCGTGCGCCAGAACCGCACCTTGGTGGCGGCGTTGTGCAGCACCAGTTGCGCTGCCCAGGGGTCGTGGCCCACCTCCGTCACCTTGTTGAGGTCGAAGGCGCGCGGGCGCAGCGGCCCCTCCCACTTGACCCAGCCGGTCGGCGGGTGTTTGTGATGGATCTGGGACGCCGGGCCGAAAAAGCCCTCGCGCCCCATCTCCTGCTCGTAGGTGCCTTCGGGCAGGTCGCAATGGGCCTGCCGGCTCGCCAGCCCCTCCACATGCGGAAAGGAAATCCAGTTCTTCATGGCCGTCGCCTCATTTTTCGTGGTGCCGGAGGCCGCTGCGGGCGTCGTGCCGCCGCTGCGCGACCGTCCGGCCGCGGGTCGCTTGCCCGCTGCCTCCGCCTACGTTAGTTTCATTTGAAACCACTTCCAAGGACAAATGCGATGAGGGATGGCAAGCCCGCGCCCGACGCCCCGCCGGCCGACACCCCGGAAACGACAGGCCACGACACCGCACCGCCGCCGCCGCTGCTGCTGGACGGCTTCGTGCCCTATCGGCTGTCGGTGCTGGCCAACGTCATCAGCCGCTCGGTGGCGGCGATCTATGAGGAGCGGTTCGGCCTCACCATCCCCGAATGGCGGGTGATGGCGGTGCTGGGGCTGGAGGACGGCGGGCCGGAGCCGGTGAGCGCCAATTCTGTCGCCGCCCGCACCGCCATGGACAAGGTGCAGGTCAGCCGCGCCATCGCCCGCATGGTGCAGGCGGGCCTGGTCAGCCGCGACACCGACAGCGCCGACCGCCGCCGCTCCGCCCTTGCCCTGACCGACAAGGGCCTGGCCGTCTACCGCCAGATCGTGCCGGCGGCGCGGCGTTATGAACAGGAGCTGCTGGCGGCGCTGAGCCCCGAGGATCAGGCGGCGCTCGACCGGCTGCTGTCCACCCTGCATGCGGCGGCTGTGGCACGGGCACGGGCGCAAGGCGTAGAATAGGGACCAGCCACCTTGCCTGAAGGGATTAGCATCATGATCCGCCCTGCCCTGCCCCTCCGCCTTGCTGCCGCCGGCCTTGCCGCGGCCCTGCTGGCCGGGTGCGCCGGCGCGCCGGGGACGTCCTACGACCCCGCCACCGACCCGATGATCGCCAACGCCCGCCCCGGCTCCATCGTCTACAGCGACAGCTGGAAGCCCGGCTGGTCCTACGACATGGACGACAGCCGCTACTACTATCTGGTGCCGCCGGCCCGTTGACGGGCGCTCACCCCTCCAGCAGCAGCTCCGCCGCCACGGCGCGATCATAGCCCTTGGCGGCGAGCAGCAGCTGGCGGGTGTAGTCCTCGCGCACCTCGCCGCCGCGCAGCTGGTCGACGGTCAGCCGCTCCACCACCGCGCCGTGGCGCATGACGCTCATGCGGTCGCACATGTGGGCAATGACCGCCAGGTTGTGGCTGACCAGGATCATGGTCAGGCCGAGGTCGCGCTTCAGCCGCATCAGCAGGTTGAGGATCTCCGCCTGCACCGAGACGTCGAGGGCGCTGGTCGGCTCGTCCAGCAGCAGCACCCGCGGCTCCAGGATGATGGCGCGGGCGATGGCGACGCGCTGGCGCTGGCCGCCCGACAGCTGGTGCGGGTAGCGGAAGCGGAAGCTGTCGTTCAGCCCGACCTCGCGCAGCGCCCGGCGGATGCGGCCGTCGTGGTCGTCGAAGCCGTGGATCTTCAGCGGCTCGGCCAGGGTGCGGTCGACCGTGTGGCGCGGGTGCAGGCTGCCGTAGGGGTCCTGGAACACCATCTGGACGCGGCGGTGGAACTGCGCCGACCGCCGCCGTCCCAGGCGTTCCCCGGCCACCTCCATGCGCCCGTCCCAGGCGCCGTCCAGCCCGGCCAGGGCGCGCAGCACGGTGGACTTGCCGCTGCCGCTCTCCCCCACCAGCCCGTAGACCTCGCCTTCCTCGACGGTGACGGAGACGCCGCGCACCGCCCGGATGACGTGACGGCCGCTGCGGAAGGTGACGTGCAGGTCGTCGATGACGATCATGCGCCGTCTCCCGTCCAGGCCGGATCGCGGGCCAGCACCGGCAGGTCGCCGCGCGGGCCGTCCAGCACCGGCAGCGCCGCCAGCAGGCCGCGGGTATAGGGGTGGCGGGCGGCGTGCAGGTCGGCGGCGGCGCATTCCTCCATCACCCGGCCGGCGAACATCACCACCACCCGGTCGCAGAAGCTGGCGACCAGGTTGAGGTCGTGGGAAATGAACATCAGCCCCATGCCGGTTTCCCGCACCAGATCGTCCAGGATCGCCAGCACCTGCATCTGCACCGTCACGTCGAGCGCGCTGGTGGGTTCGTCGGCGATGAGCAGGTCGGGGCCGAGGGCGACCATCATGGCGATCATCACCCGCTGGCCCATGCCGCCCGACAGTTCGTGCGGGTGGGCGTCGTAGACCCGCTCGGGATCGTGGATGCGCACCCGCGCCAGCGCCTCCAGCGCCTTGGCCCGCGCCGCCCGGCGGCCAAGCGCCGGGTCGGCGGTGCGGAAGGCTTCCGTCAGTTGACGGCCGATGGTCATGACCGGGTTGAGCGAATACTTCGGGTCCTGCAGCACCATGCCGATGCGGCGGCCGCGCAGGCGGCGCATCTCCGCCTCCGGCAGGGTGAGCAGGTCGGTGCCGTCGAAGCTCAGGCGGTCGGCCGTCACCACGCCGGGCGGGCGGATCAGGCGCAGCACGGCACGGCCGGTCATGGACTTGCCGGAGCCGGACTCGCCGACGATGCCCACCCGCTCGCCGCGTGCCACCCGCAGGGACAGGCCGCGCACGGCATGGACGGTGCCGGTATCGGTGTGGAAGTCGACGCGCAGGTTGTCGATGTGGAGCATGGCGGCCTCAGTTCCCGCTCTTGGGGTCGAGCACGTCGCGCAGGCCGTCGCCGAGCAGGTTGAAGCCCAGCGACACGACGAAGATCGCCACCCCCGGCACCGTCGCCACCCACCACTGGTCGAGCATGAACTTGCGGCCCGACGCGACCATGGCGCCCCACTCCGGGCTCGGCGGCTGGGCGCCAAGGCCGAGGAAGCCGAGGCCGGCGGCGGTGAGGATGATGCCGGCCATGTCGAGCGTCACCCGCACGATCACCGACGACGTGCACAGCGGCGCCACCTGCCGCACGATGATGCGCAGCGACGACGCCCCCTGCAGCCGGGCGGCGGCGATGAAGTCGCTGCGGCGGATGGTCAGTGTCTCCGCCCGCGCCATGCGGGCATAGGGGGGCCAGGTGGTGATGGCGATGGCGATGACGGCGTTCTCGATCCCCGGCCCCAGCGCCGCCACCAGCGCCAGCGCCAGGATCAGGCGTGGAAAGGCCAGGAAGACGTCGGTAATGCGCATCAGCACCGTGTCCACCCAGCCGCCGAAATAGCCGGAGACGGTGCCGACGACCAGCCCCACCGGGGCGACGATGATCGCCACCAGGATGACGATGGTCAGGGTGATGCGGGCGCCGTAGAGCAGGCGGGACAGGATGTCGCGCCCCAGCTCGTCGGTGCCGAGCAGGTAGCCCTCGGTGCCCGGCGGCACCAGGCGCATGCTCAGGTCCTGGGCGTAGGGGGAATGGGGCGCCAGCCACGGCCCGATCAGCGCCACCAGCAGCAGCGTGACGATGATGGCGAGGCCGGTGACAGCCAGCGGGTTGCGGCGGAAATGCAGCCAGCCGCGGAAGGCACGGCCGCACCACGCCTGCCGGCGGGAGGCCGGCGCCTCGTCCAGCAGCCAGGCGCGCAAGGTGGGGGGCGGCGAGGAAACGGTCATGTCAGCGCGCCCTCGGGTCCAGCTTGCGGTAAAGAAGGTCGGACAGCAGGTTGAGGCCGATGAACACGCAGCCCACCACCACCGTGCCGCCCAGCACCGCATTCATGTCGGCATTGAGCAGGGAATTGGTGATGTAGAAGCCGAGCCCCGGCCACGAGAACACGATTTCCGTCAGCACCGACCCTTCCAGCAGCGTGCCGTAGGACAGGGCGATCACCGTCACCAGCGGCACCCAGGCATTGCCGAGGGCGTGGCGCCAGATCACCGTGCGCTCCGGCAGGCCCTTCACGCGGGCGGTGGTGATGTACTCCTGCCGCAGCTGCTCCAGCATGAAGCTGCGCGTCATGCGGCTGATGTAGGCGAGGCTGAAGTAGCCGAGGATGGAGGCCGGCAGCACGATGTGCGACACCGCGTTGCGAAACACGTCCCACTCCCCGGCAATGGCGGAATCGAGCAGGATCACGCCGGTATAGGTCGGCACCAGGCCTTCATAGTAGAGGTCGATGCGCCCCGGCCCGGCCACCAGGTCGAGCTTGGCGTAAAGGATCAGCAGCCCCATGAGGCCGAGCCAGAACACCGGCACCGAATAGCCCATCAGCCCGATGACGCGGATCACATGGTCGATCCAGGTGCCGCGCCGCACGGCGGCGATGACGCCGGCGGGAATGCCGACGATGATGCCGATGATGGTCGCCACCGTCGCCAGTTCCAGCGTCGCCGGGAACACCCGCCGCACGTCCGTCAGCACCGGGTTGGACGTCAGCACCGAGGTGCCGAAGTCACCGCGCACGGCATTCCAGACGTAATGGCCGAACTGCTGCCACAGCGGCAGGTTCAGCCCCAATTCCTCGCGCATCCGCTCGTAGGTGTCGGCGCTGGCGCGGTCGCCCACCGCGGCCAGAACCGGGTCGATGGGCACCACCCGGCCGATGAAGAAGGTGACGGCGAGCAGGCCGAGGAAGGTGACCGCCACGCTGATGAGCAGCCGCAGGCCGCTCGCCGCCCATTGCGGGGTGGCGGTGAGGGCGCCGCGGCGGCGCCCTCCCGTCCCCGGGATCTGAGGCGCGGGGATCTGCGCCTCGGGTTTGCTGTCTGGAGTCATGCCGGGGTCTGTCGTCACTCTTTGCTGATGTTGCGGTAGTAGACGACGTCGAAGTTGGGCCCGACCTCGAAGCCGGAGACGCCCTTGCGCTCCGCCACCACGGCGATGTCCTGGAACATGATGACGAAGGGCGACGCCTTCTGGTGCTCGCGCTGCATCTCTTCATACAGGGCGCTGCGCCGGGCGGTGTCGCTTTCCGCCAGCGCCTCGTCGGTGCGGCGGGTGAGGTCGGGGATGTCCCAGGCGTTACGCCAGGCCAGCAGCTTGAAGTCGCTGTCGTCGGCGTTGTTGGGGTTCCAGGCGAAGCCCTGGGCGTTGGAGTGCGGGTCCAGGTAATCCGGCGCCCAGCGGCCGATGTAGATGTCGTGCTGGCGGGCGCGGTACTTGGTCAGTGTCTGCTTGTTGTCGCCGGGGATGATCTCCAGGTCGATGCCGGCCTTGGCCCACATGGCCTGGATGGCCTGCGCCACATCCGCCGTCGGATAGGTGTTGCGCACGTCCATGGTGACCTTGAAGCCGTCGCCGACGCCCGCTTCGGCCAGCAGCGCCTTGGCCTTGTCCAGGTCGTAGCGGTAGGGCTTGTCCTCGATGTCGCCCAGGAACCCGGCCGGCAGGAAGGACTGGTGCTGCACCTTGGTGCCGCGCAGGATGTTGGTCTCGATGCTGTCGTAGTCGATCAGCCACTTCAGCGCCTCGGCCACCTGCGGCTTGGCCAGCTGCTCGTTCTTCTGGTTGAGGCCGAGGTAGTAAATGGCGCCCTGCGGCACCTTGCGCAGGCCGATGTCGGCATTCTTCGCCAGCTGGTCGATGTCGTCGGGGCCGAGGTTGCGGGCGATGTCCGCATCCCCCTTCTCCAGCAGCAGGCGCTGCGGCGCGCTTTCCGGGATGTGGCGCAGGGCGACGCGCTTCATCTTGGCCGGGCCGCGCCAGTAGCCGTCGAAGCGGTCGAGCATGACCAGTTCGTTCGGCTTCCAGGTGTTCAGCTTGAAGGGGCCGGAGCCGGCGGCATTGGTCTTCAGCCAGCCGTTGCCGAAGTCGCCGTCCTTCTCGTGCTGCATCACCGTCTGGCGGTCGAGCACCGAACTGACCCACGAACCGAGGCAGTTGAGCACGAAGGATTCGGCATAGGGCTTGTCGGTCTCGAACACCAGGGTGCGGGCGTCGGTGGCGCGCACCTTCTGGTCCACATTGTCCGCCGTCAGGCCGAACTCGCTCAGGATGAAGGCGGGGCCCTTGTTCAGCTTCACCACCCGCTGCAGCGACCAGGCGGCATCCTCGGCGGTGACCGGGTTGCCGGAGTGGAAGGTCATGCCGTCGCGGATCTTGAACGTGAAGGTCTTGCCGTCGTCAGAGACGCTCCAGCTTTCGGCGATGCCGCCCTGGATGTCGTCGGTGTTGTCGATGTTGTAGAAAACCAGCCGGTCATAAAGGTTGGCGGCCAGCTCGGCGCCGGAAAACTCGTAGGCCTCGGCGGGATCGAGGGTGATCAGCTCGTCGAGCTGCCAGACGATGACGGCCATGTCCTTGGGCGTGGCGGCGTTCACGGCAACGGTGCCGAACGCGGTGGTCAGCGCGACCACGGCCGCGGCGCAGACGGTGCGAAGCTTCATGATTTTTTGTGCCTCCCTGCGGATGCGATGCCGCATGGCGATTATTTTGAACACCAGGATCATGGGGGAGGCCGACTCCGGCGGTCAAGGATCACGCAGGGCGTGCATACGGTCGGATGATACGGATCGCTACGATCAGCGGCCTCCGCCGTATCATCCGCCCGCCCCCGCCCCATCCGGCGATAGCGCCCGAAACCGCTGCAAACCGCGCTGCCGCAGGCAGGGGCGTAACCATTCACCGACACGCATGTACCTATTTCCTGCTCCGCCCGCAAAAATCCCTCTATCCGAATAGGTAAGACCTGTGGATAAAGTCGGACTCGTCCGAAAGGAGTTGCGACAGCGAGGGGAGAGGCTGAGATGGGATTCCTGAACACCTTGCGCGGGGCCATTCTGGTTCCGGTGCTGACGGCAACCGTGGTCAGCCTGGCGTTGCTGATCGGTTTCGCCGCCGTCCTGCAGCGCAATGATGCCGAGATGCTCGACAGCGCCATCATGCGCGAAACCGCCGAGCGTGCCGCCCGCAGCTTCGACGGCTTCGTCATGCGCGCCGCCGCCATCGCCGAGGGCAACGCCGCCACGGTGGCCTCCGCCATCGACGCCGGCACCTGGGACCGCGCCGACAACGCCGTCAGCCTGGCCGGCCAGCTGGCGGTCCACAAGCACCTGACGGGCATCTACATCGGCTTCGAGCCCAATGCCGACGGGCGGGACGCGCAGCACACCAGCGACGGCCTCGGCACCGAGGGCGAGGGTCGCTACCTGCTCTATGCCGCCCGCGCCGCCGACGGCTCGGTGGTGCTGGAGCCGGTGCCCATGACCGGCGACGCGGCGGAGGAGTTCTGGTACCGCCAGCCCATGCGCGAGCGGCGCACCGTCATCACCCCGCCCTACGAGTTCCAGGTGGCCGGCCGCACCGTGCTCATGACCACCATCAGCGCCCCCATCGTGCTGAAAAGCGGCAAGGTCATCGGCATCGCCACCAGCGACATCGCGCTCGACATCATCGCCGGCGAGCTGTCGGCGCTGAAGCCGTTCGAGGTCGGCACGGTCGGGCTGGTCAGCCACGACGGCACCTGGGTCGCCCACCCGCAGGCCTCGCGCATCGGCACCCAGGCCGGCGCCGAGGACCGGCCGCTGCTGCAGGCCGCCGCCAGCGGCGGCAACTGGATCGGCGAGCGCGGCAGCAATCTGGCCGCCAGCGCCGGCTCCGACCTGGGCGCCATCCGCGAGCGCTGGACGGTGATCGCCGAGGCGCCGCTGGACGTGGTCTATGCCCCCGCCCGCCGCACCACCTGGCTGCTGCTGGCGGCCGGCGCGGCCACCATGGCGGTGCTGGTGGTGGTGGGGCTGTGGATCGCCCGCCGCATCAGCCGCCCGGTGGTCGCCATGACCGCCACCGTCGGCCGCCTCGCCGCCGGCGACCTGGACGCGCCGGTGCCGCCCGCCAGCCGCATCGGCGAGGTGGACGCCATCGGCATCGCCATGACCGACTTCAAGGACAAGCTGCGCGCCGCCGAGGAACAGCGCCGCGAGCGCGAACAGCGCCAGAAGGCGGACCTGGAGCGCGCCGCCATGCTGCGCCGCCTGACCGAGACCTTCGATCTGGAAGTGGGCGAGATGGTCACCGGCCTCGCCTCCGTCGCCACCGAGCTGGAGGCGACGGCCCAGTCCATGAGCAGCATTTCCGAACAGACCGCCCGCCAGGCGGAAGCGGTGGCCTCGGCCTCCCACAATGCCGAAGCCAGTGTCGAGAGCATGGCCTCGGCGGCGGAGGAACTGTCGGCCTCCATCGCCGAGATCGCCCGCCATGTGTCCTCCTCCTCCTCCGTCGCCAGCGAGGCGAGCCAGCGCGCCACCTCCGCCCGCGATCTGGTCGGCGGGCTGTCGTCGGCGGCCGGGCGCATCGGCGAGGTGGTGAACCTCATCAACGACATCGCCAGCCAGACCAACCTGCTGGCGCTGAACGCCACCATCGAAGCGGCGCGCGCCGGCGACATGGGCAAGGGCTTCGCGGTCGTCGCCAACGAGGTGAAGAGCCTCGCCAACCAGACCGCCCGCGCCACCGACGAAATCGCCGGGCAGATCAAGGAAGTGCAGCAGGCGGTGGAGGAAACCGTCAGCGCCATGGACTCGATCTCCACCATCATCGAGGAAATCAACACCCTCAGCACTACGGTTGCGGCGGCGGTGGAGGAACAGTCCGCCGCCACCCACGAAATCGCCCGCAACGCCCAGTCCGTCGCCGGCGACACCAGCGAGGTGGTCAGCCACATCGGCGGCGTCAGTAACGGCGCGGCCGAAACCCTGAAGGCCGCCAAGGCGGTGCTGGACGAAGCCGAGTCCATGGCCAGCCGCGCCGACGGCCTGCGCCGCAAGGTGGACGACTTCCTGGCCGCCGTGACGGCGTAAGGGAGGGGGGAGGACGACTTGAGCAACAGGCCCCGCCGGTGCGCACTGGCGGGGCCTGTTGGTAAGGACTGAGACTCAGCGGGAGAACTGGCGGAAGCGGGCGCCCTTGCCTGCGGGGATCTCCAGCATGCTGCCCGGCGCCGTGATCTCGGCCGCCGTGACCATTCGCGGCCACCACAGCAGCAGGTGCCCGGCCTTCGTCACCGTGTTCATCTTGCGCCAGCCGGGCGCCAGGAAGAAGCCAAGCAGGTTGGCCTGTCGCCAAGCCATCCGTTCGCTCTGCACCTTGCGGATCCGGTGATCGTCCGACAACACCGCCCAGCCGCCGTCGGCGCCGAGGGCACTAATCCAGTCCACATCCGACGTGCTTTGGGGAAACATATGGCGGAGTGCGACGACACGATGCCCCTCCGGCTCCACAAGGACGTTCAGTGCGTCAGCAAGCCGAGGCGGCAGGCAGTTGTCCACGAAGAGCTTCACGGCTCGTCCGCCTGCCCTTCCTGGAACCGCACGGCGGCCCGGACCGCCGCCTCGGGAACATCATAAAGCCGTGCCACCAAGGGCAGCGACCCCTCTGCCGCCACCGCATCGGCCAGAACGACGGTCGGCACCCCACCCGCATCCACGATGGGCTGACCGAACGCCCTGGCCGGATCAAGAACGACATGGCGCCCGTGCCCGAGCGGCCACCACCGCACTGCCCCTTCATCATCCATGTCGAGATCGCGAAAGCTCGGTTTCACGACGCTGTGGAACAGGTGTTGACGGCGCGCGACGTCCAGCAGGAGGGGTTCCTCGGCATCCCCCGTGATCTCGACAAAGATACGGCGACCGTCCGTACGGAAGCGTGCGGAAGAAAACGGACGCTCATCGCCAATCAGGTCACGGGCCTGCTGCAGGGCGCGCCGGATGGTTACCAAACCGATCCCCTGTGCAACCAAGGCACCGATCACCCGCACCTCCGCCAGATCGCGGAACCCAAGATTGATGTCGTGGTCGAAGGGGGGAATCTGGGGCCGCCACAGAGGCTCCGAGCGGTGTTCAGCGCCGTCGCGGAGATACCGGTAGCCGCCAAGCCACCGCCGGATGCGGGGCGCGGACACGCCGGTCAGCCGTGCAACCTCTGGAACGCTGTATAAGCCGATCCCAAGGTAGGCAAGGCGGTTGGACATAGCAGCCCCATTCCAGGCGAAGATAAATGTGATGGTTCGTTGTACATCGGGATTCGCGCGGCGTCAGCAACTGCCGCTCCCCCTTCCCCCGCCGCCCTGCCTCCCCTAAACTTGCATACAAACGACCTCGCGAATGGGTCCACCGTGGTCAGGGAGGAACGGCCGTCATGCAGCATCTGGGCAGCTTCGACTTCGTCATCGTCGGCGCCGGCAGCGCCGGGTGCGTGCTCGCCAACCGGCTGAGCAAGGAGGGGCGCCACTCCGTGCTGCTGCTGGAGGCGGGCGGCAAGGACGATTACATCTGGATCCACGTGCCGGTCGGCTACCTCTACTGCATGGGCAACCCGCGCACCGACTGGGGCTTCAGGACCGAGGCCGAGCCGGGCCTTGCCGGGCGGGCGCTCAACTACCCGCGCGGCAAGGTGCTGGGCGGCTGTTCGTCCATCAACGGCATGATCTACATGCGCGGCCAGAGCGCCGACTACGATCACTGGCGGCAGCTGGGCAATCCCGGCTGGGGGTGGGACGACGTGCTGCCCTACTTCAAGAAGAGCCAGGACCAGGCCGCCTGCGCCATCGGCGATCACCATGCCGAAGGCGGCGAGTGGCGGGTGGAGAAGCAGCGCCTGCGCTGGGACATCCTCGACGCCTTCAAGGAAGCCGCCATGCAGTACGGCATCCCCGGCTGCGACGACTTCAACACCGGCGACAACCAGGGTGTCGGCTACTTCCACGTCAACCAGCGCGGCGGCTGGCGGGTGAACACCTCCAAGGCCTTCCTGCGCCCGGCCCTCGGCCGCCCCAACCTGCGCGTCGTCACCAAGGCGCATGCCAAGCGCCTGCGCATCGTCGACGGCCGCGTCACCGGCGTCGAGGTCTCGGTGGACGGCCAGGACGCCTTCGCCGAAGCCGCCGGGGAGGTCATCCTGGCCTCGGGCGCCATCGGCAGCCCGCAGATCCTGCAGCTGTCCGGCGTCGGCCCGGGCGCCCTGCTGCAGGAACACGGCATCCCGGTGGTGCTGGAGCGCGACGGCGTCGGCGCCAACCTGCAGGACCATCTGCAGGTGCGCTGCGCCTACAAGGTCCAGGGCGTCGAGACCCTGAACGAGCGCGCCGGCAGCCTGCTCGGCAAGCTCGGCATCGGCCTTGAGTACGTGCTGTTCCGCCGCGGCCCCATGTCCATGGCGCCGTCGCAGCTGGGCGCCTTCGTGAAGTCCGACCCGGCGCTGGCGACGCCCGACCTGGAATACCACGTCCAGCCGCTGACCCTGGAGGCCTTCGGCCAGCCGCTGCACCCCTTCCCCGCCTTCACCGCCAGCGTCTGCAACCTGCGCCCGGAAAGCCGCGGCTGGGTGAGCATCAACAGCCCCGATCCCTTCGCCGCGCCGTCCATCCGCCCCAACTACCTGTCCACCGACGGCGACCGGCTGGTGGCGGCGCGGTCGGTGCAGATCACCCGGCAGATCGTGCGGCAGCCGGCGCTCGCACGCTTCAAGCCGGAGGAGTTCAAGCCCGGCCCCAACTACCAGACCGACGAGGAACTGTGGCGCGGCGCCGGCGAGATCGCCACCACCATCTTCCATCCCGTCGGCACCTGCCGCATGGGCGCTGACGAGGCCGCCGTGGTGGACCCGCGCCTGCGGGTGAAGGGGCTGGCCGGCCTGCGGGTGGTGGATGCCTCCATCATGCCGACCATCACCTCGGGCAACACCAACTCGCCGGTCATCATGATCGCCGAGAAAGCCTCCGACATGATCCTGGAGGACGCCCGCACCGGCACCGCCGCCCGGGTAGCATGACGGCGGGTGCGGCGACTCGCTTGTGGTCGGCGGGCGGCGGCAGTATTCTCGGCCGCTCGCGGAGAAACGGGGCAGAGTCCCCGTCTCTGGCGAGGGAGAGGAACGGCAGGACATGACCCAGACCTTTGCGCGCCTTGAGGTTTCCCCCGCCTACAAGGTGGTGTACGAGGCCATCGAGAAGGAAATCCTCAGCGGCCGCCTGAAGGAAGGCGACCAGCTGCCGACCGAAACCGCCCTGGCGGAGCAGTTCGGCGTCAACCGCTCGACGGTGCGCGAGGGCATCCGCCTGCTGGAACAGTCCGGCCTGGTGCGGCGCGAGGCCGGCCGCCGCCTGCACGTCAACCTGCCGCATTACACCGAACTGGCGCCGCGCGTCTCCCGCGCCATGGTCATGCAGCGCGTCACCTTCCGCGAGCTGTGGGAAGTGTGCATGGTGCTGGAGCCCCATGCCGCCATCGACGCCTGCCAGCGCGCGTCGGAAGCGGAGCTGGAGGCGCTGTCGCGCAACCTGTGGGAAATGAAGGCGGCGCTGGATGCCGGCACGCCGCTGACCCAGCTGGACGTGGAGTTCCACGCCCTGGTGGCGGAGATGACCGGCAACAAGGCCCTGCTGCTGGCGCGCGAGCCGATCTCGCTGCTGTTCTACCCCGCCGTGAAGGTGCTGTTCGAGCAGCCGGAAACCAGCGCCGTCGCCGGCCGGCGGGTGGTGCAGGCGCACCAGTACATCGTCGACGCCCTGAAGGCCCGCGACGTGGAAACGGCCCGCCTGTGGATGTACAAGCACATGGTCGACTTCAAGCGCGGCTATGACGTCTGCGGCCTGGACATCGACGCCGTGGTCGAGCGCATGCCGGCCGGCCGCGCCTGATCCGGCGGCACAGCGGCGGCGCCGGTCGCCGCTCGGACTTTAGCATCAGATATACGCTCCTTTGGTCGCACTGCCTTACCCCGTCGGAGCCGGCGGGGCGGGCGGCGGCTGCTGTAGACTGGCTGTCCTGGTGAGGCCTTCGCGGGCCGCACCGCGGCATGCCCCTGTCTGCGCGGGCGCATCGGGCCGGCGGCAGGCGGCGCCGTCGGATGCCTCCCCCCGGAACCCCGGCGCAGGTGGGCGGGCCCCCGACCGCCCGTCGGCCGGGGGCTCTGCCGCGTGCGGAGGATCGGCGGCGTGATCGGAAGACGTGCACGCCGCCCCGAAGAGTGCGCCCGCCGGCCGCGACGGCCCGCCCGTTCAGCCGTTGAACGCTTTGCCGTTCAAGCCATTGCAAAGGAGTTCATTCATGCGCGTGCTTTTCTCCGTCGCCACCGTTGCCCTGCTGGCCGCCTGCGCCAATGCCGGCGACGCCGACCGCACCACCATCGGCACCAGCCATCAGCAGATCGGTGAATCCAGCGCCGCCGCGGCCCAGGCCGCCACCCGCGCCGCCGCCGCCGCCGAGCGTGCCGAGGCCGCCGCCGTGCGGACGGAGCAGATCGTCAACCAGATGGAACAGGGCTACCGCCAGGGCCTGCGGAAGTAAGCCCGCCGCCTGAAACCCGGTGCGGCGCCCCGCCGGTGCCGCACCGGCCCTTCCCCGCCGACCGCCGGCTGCGCCCCTGCCCCGCCCCCTCGCGCAGCCGTGACGAAGCGCCCGCTCCGGCACAGGCGTTGCCTTACCAGCACCATGGTTCTGTCGTACTGGTGCGGTGATGGCTGCCTGACCCGGACCGGATGACCCGCTTTCTCTTCCGCGCCGTCCTGCTTGTCGCCGTCGGGCTTGGCCTGGCGGTGTGGCGGGGCGACCTGGTGGTGCCCGACCGCTGGAACCCCTGGGCACCGCTGGACGTGACGGCGGAGCCCGATTTCCTCACCCCGTTCCGGCTCGGCCGGCTGCAGCGCGACGGCGACCTCTGCCGCGCCGCCCTCGCCACCAGTGACCTTGCCTGGACACCCCTGCCCGACCGCCCCTCCGACGTCGGCTGCGGCCTGACCGACGCGGTGCGCCTCACCGACGCCGGCCCCGACTTCGGCGAACCGCTGACCGCCACCTGCCGCCTGGCCGTCGCCTGGGCGCTGTTCGAGCGGCACGAGCTGCAGCCGGCGGCCCGCGCCGAGATGGGGGCGGAGGTGACGCGGGTCGGCCACTACGGCACCCACGTCTGCCGCAATATCGCCGGCTCCGCCCGCCGCAGCGAGCATGCGACGGCCAACGCCCTCGACATCGCCAGCCTGACCCTCGCCGACGGCCGCACCGTCAGCGTCCGCCAGCACTGGGACGACGACGGGGCGCGGGGCCGCTTCCTCCGCCGCGTGCGCGACGGCGCCTGCCGTTACTTCGACGTGGTGCTCGGCCCCGACTACAACGCCGCCCACGCCGACCACTTCCACGTCGACATGGGCCGCTTCAGCACCTGCCGGTAGGCTCAGCAGGACGGCGCCGGGCCGCCCTCCAGGTCGTCCCCAGGTGCGGGCGGGACGTCGGGCGCGCTGTCCAGCAACCGGAGAAACTCCTCCGGCCCGGCACCGGTGGGGCGGCGGGCAAAGAACTCCTCCGTCGCCGTCATCACGCCCACCTTCTCGGCCACTGCAACGGCGATGAACTGATTCAGCGACACACCATCCTGCGCCGCCAGCCGTTTCGCCGCGTCCTTGATCGAGGCAGGCAGCTTCAGCGGGTAGGTTCCCTTGCTCATGAGCACATCCTCCTCATCAGCGCCCCAGGCGTCATCACGGACAGCCCGAACCTGTCGCACGCGGGGCAGAAATCGCGCAGGTTATGAGTCACTAATACCGCAGCCCCACCGTTCACCGCAGCTTCAAGAACGAGTTCGTCACCCGGATCTTTCAACTGCGGCCGCCAGGAGAAGTTCACCGTCACCGGTTCCACAAAAGCCTTCATGCCATCGAGAAAGCGGTCGACAGTCGCTTCATCCCAGCCCGTCAGCGCGAGAAGCTGGGGCCGCTTCAGAACACCTTCATACTCGACAAAGAGAGCGACCGTAGCCAGCGGCACCAGCTCTCGCTCAGCCACCCGGCGCAGGATGGCATTGCTCGCGCCCCGCCGGCTGCGGAGGGCGGCAACAAGAACGTTCGTATCGAGCACCACGCGAAGCATGGCTGAATTTATGACATCCCATGCGATATCTCAACGCCCCGCCCTACTCCCCCAGCACCGCCGTGAAGGCGCGGTCGCCGAAGCGGCGGCGGAGGAAGTCCTCCGCCGTGGTCTCGGCGGCGATCTTGTGCAGGACGGCGGTCACCGCGAACTGTTCCAGGGTCATCTGACGATCCGCCGCCAAGTCCTGGGCAGCCGTCATCATCCAGTCCGGCAGGCGGACCGTCACGCTGTTGCTGTTCATGTCGGATGTCTCTCCGGGAGAGGGTGGAGCGGCCGCGCCGCAGCCGGCGGCGGCCGCTCCCCCTGACTTACTTCGCGGCTTCGCCGCGGTTGATGGCGCTCAACACCGCCTTCAGCGAGGCGACCACGATGTTGCGGTCCATGCCGGCGCCCCAGCGGCTGCGGCCGGCGGCGTCGGTGACGCAGACGTAGGCGGCGGCCTGGGCATCGGAGCCGCGGCCGATGGCGTGCTCGCTATAGTCCTCCACCTTCACCCGCACGCCGCAGGCGCGGCCGAGGGCGTCGACCAGGGCGTCGATGGGGCCGGCGCCCTGCCCTTCGATGGACTTGCCGGCGCCGTTGTCGAGGATGCGCGCCGTTAGCGCCCGCTTGCCGCCTTCGCCCTCGCCCAGCGGCACGGTGCGGTGCTCGATGAAGCCGAAGCGGCCGCCTTCGGCCAGATAGGCTTCCTGGAAGGCGCGCCAGATGAGGTCGGGCGTCTGCTCCTCGCCGGTGCGGTCGGCCATCTGCTGCACGACCTTGGCGAATTCCACCTGCATGCCGCGCGGGATCTTGAGGTCGAAGTCGCGCTCCAGCACATGCGCCACGCCGCCCTTGCCCGACTGGCTGTTGACGCGGATGACCGCTTCATAGGTGCGGCCGATGTCGGCCGGGTCGATGGGCAGGTAGGGCACTTCCCACACCGGCTGATTGCTGGCGCGCATGGCCTTCAGGCCCTTGTTGATGGCGTCCTGGTGGCTGCCCGAGAACGCCGTGAACACCAGTTCGCCGGCCCACGGGTGGCGCGGGTGAACCGGCATGCGGTTGCACTCTTCCGCGATCTCGACGATGCGCTTCATGTCGGAGAAGTCGATGCCGGGGTCGACGCCCTGGCTGAACAGGTTCATGCCCAGCGTCACCAGATCGACGTTGCCGGTGCGCTCGCCATTGCCGAACAGGGTGCCCTCGACGCGATCGGCGCCGGCCATGACCGCCAGTTCGGCGGCGGCGACGGCGCAGCCGCGGTCGTTATGCGGGTGGACCGAGATGATGGCGCAGTCGCGGTTGGGCAGGTGGCGGCAGAACCATTCCACCTGATCGGCGTGGACGTTGGGCGACGACATCTCGACGGTGGCCGGCAGGTTCAGGATGACGCGGCGCTGCGGCGTCGGCTGCCACACCTCCATCACCGCCTTGCAGATGTCGACGGCGAAGTCCAGTTCGGTGCCGGTGAAGCTTTCCGGCGAGTATTCGTGCACGATGTCGGCGCCGCGGGCGCGGGCGGCCTCGGCGTGGGTGTGGACCAGGCGGGCGCCCTTCACCGCCAGGTCGATGATGCCCTGGCGGTCCATGCCGAACACCACGCGGCGCTGCAGCTCGCTGGTGGAGTTGTAGAGGTGGACGATGGCGCGCGGCGCCCCTTCGATGGCCTCGAAGGTGCGGGCGATCAGGTCTTCGCGCGCCTGGGTCAGCACCTGGATGGTGACGTCGGCGGGGATGCGGCCCTCGTCGATGAGCAGGCGCAGGAAGTCGAAATCGGTCTGCGAGGCGGCGGGGAAGCCGACCTCGATCTCCTTGAAGCCCATCTCCACCAGCAGGGTGAACATCTTCAGCTTGCGGTCGGGGCCCATGGGCTCCACCAGCGCCTGGTTGCCGTCGCGGAGATCGACGGCGCACCACATGGGCGGCTTGCTGATGGTGTTGTTCGGCCACGTGCGGTCGGTCAGGGTTACCGGCTGGAACGGGCGGTACTTGGTGGTGGGATCGACCTTCATCGTCTTGTCTCGCGTCTCTTCGGCGGTGCGAACGGAATGGGTGGAGAAAGCGGCTTCAGCCGTCGGTGCGCCGCAGGCGGTCAGGACCGACGGCCGCAGGTAAGTCGCAGCAGCGCCAGAAGTCGCGCGACGATATACGGCGCGACGTAGACGGAAACGGCGGTGGGACTGTGGCTGGTCATGGCGGCGGCGCTCTGCCCTATGGTGACTGCGAAACGACGGATGCCGGCGTCACCTGCGGGGTGCGCCGGATCAGATAAGTCGCAGTAGGACGAGGTCGCGAATCTGTGCCATGCCTTATGGGTAAGGAATGTTCGCCGCCGCGTCAACCCCGGAAACGGCATGACCGGCCGCGACGCCGGGCCGCGGCTAGCGGTTCAGCGCCTGCATGGCGCCGTCCAGCCCTTCCAGGGTCAGCGGGAACATGCGGCCTTCCATCAGCTGCCGCACCATCTGGGTCGACTGGGTGAACTGCCAGTACCGCTGTTCCGTCGGGTTCAGCCACACCGCATGGGGCCAGGTGGCGAGCATGCGGCGCAGCCACACCTCGCCGGCTTCCTCGTTCCAGTGCTCCACCGACCCGCCGGGATAGACGATCTCGTAGGGGCTCATGGCGGCGTCGCCGACGAAGATCAGCTTGTAGTCGCTGCCGTAAGTGTGCAGCACGTCCCAGGTCGGGATGCGGTCGGCATGGCGGCGGCTGTTGTCGCGCCATACGTATTCGTACACGCAGTTATGGAAGTAGTAGTATTCCAGGTGCTTGAACTCGGTCCGCACCGCCGAGAACAGTTCCGCGCAGGTGCGGACGTGGTCGTCCATGGACCCGCCGATATCCAGGAACAGCAGCACCTTCACCGTGTTGTGCCGTTCCGGCACCATCTGGATGTCCAGCATGCCGCCGTGATGGGCGGTGGAGCGGATGGTGCCATCGAGGTCCAGCTCCGTCGCCGCCCCCTCGCGGGCGAAGCGGCGCAGGCGGCGCAGGGCGACCTTGATGTTGCGGGTGCCCAGCTCGATGGTGTCGTCGAGGTTGCGGAACTCCCGCTTGTCCCACACCTTCACCGCCCGCCGGTGGCGGCTTTCGTGCTGGCCGATGCGGATGCCTTCGGGGTTGTAGCCGTAGGCGCCGAAAGGGCTGGTGCCGGCGGTGCCGATCCACTTGTTGCCGCCCTGGTGGCGGCCCTTCTGCTCGGCGAGGCGCTGCTTCAGCGTCTCCATCAGCTTGTCCCAGCCGCCGAGCGACTGGATCTTCTGCTTCTCCTCGTCGGTGAGGAACTTTTCCGCCAGCTTGCGCAGCCATTCGTCGGGGATCTGGGCCAGCAGGGCGTCGGGGTCGGTGGCCTGCTCCAGCCCCTTGAAGACGGTGCCGAACACCCGGTCGAAGCGGTCCAGGTGGCGTTCGTCCTTCACCAGCGCCGCCCGCGACAGGTAATAGAAGTCCTCGACGGAGAAATGGGCGCAGCCTTTCTCCACCGCCTCCAGCAGCGTCAGGTATTCCGTGAGGCTGACCGGCACGCCGGCCTCGCGCAGGGCGTAGAACAGCTTGACGAACATGGGCCTCCGGTCGGGTCGGGCGGGTCGGGTCGGGTCGGGCGCGGGAAGACGGGGGACGCGGCGGCGTCAGAACGGCAGCCGGGCGGCCTGCTGTTCCGTCACCGACATGGACTTGTAGACGGCGATGGCGTTTTCCCGCGCGTTGGGCACGCCCAGCTGGTGGGCGCGAGCATAGAGGCGGAACGCCGCCGGCAGGTCGCGGGCGACGCCGGAGCCGTTGGCGCGCATCCACGCCAGCAGTTCCACCGCCTCCGGCCGGCCTTCGGACGACAGCCGCTCCACTTCCGACACATGGGCCGGTTCCGCCCCGTTGCGGGCGACGGCGGCCACCACCTCGGCCCAGCTGGGCGGCGGCGGCGGCGGCTCGATCTCGTAGACCACCTGCGGCGGCTCGAACCCCGGCGGCGGCGGCGGCGGTTCCGGCGCCGGGCCGAGCAGGGTGAGACCGGCGCGGTTGGTGACGAACTGCGGCAGGCGGCCGGAATTCTCGGTCAGCAGGCTGTCGCGGAACATGCCGTCCAGGGTGGGGGCGAGGATGGCCTCGCGCTCCTGCACCGGCGGCGGCTCGGCCTTGGGGCGCTGGGGCTTGGCGTCCGCCGCCAGGGCAGCCGCCGGCAGCAGCGCCAGCCCGACGAGCGCCGCGGTGAGTCCCGTAAACCAGGATCGCATGATCGTGCCTGTCATGACCCGAACACCCCGTCGATCCCCTCGATCCGACCCCTCGCCCGATTGCCGATGACCGTCAGCGCCCCTCGCGCCGGGCCAGGAACGCCAGGCGTTCCAGCAGGTGAACGTCCTGCTCGCTCTTCAGCAGCGCGCCGTGCAGCGGCGGCAGCATGGTCTTGACGTCCTTGGCCCGCAGCGCCTCGGCCGGCATGTCGTCGGCCATCAACAGCTTGAGCCAGTCCAGCAACTCGCTGGTGGACGGCTTCTTCTTCAGCCCCGGCACCTCGCGCAGGTCGTAGAACAGGTTCAGCGCCTCGCGCACCAGGGCGCCCTTGATGTCCGGGTAATGCACGTCGACGATGCGCTGCATGGTCTCGGCATCAGGGAAGCGGATGTAGTGGAAGAAACAGCGGCGCAGGAAGGCGTCCGGCAGTTCCTTCTCGTTGTTGGAGGTGATGAGGATGATCGGCCGGGTCGCCGCCTTCACCGTCTCGCCCGTTTCGTGGACGTAGAATTCCATGCGGTCGAGTTCCTGCAGCAGGTCGTTCGGGAACTCGATGTCGGCCTTGTCGATCTCGTCGATCAGCAGCACGCAGCCGCCGTCGCGGGTGAAGCCTTCCCACAGCTTGCCGGGGCGGATGTAGTTGCGGATGTCGTGCACCCGCTCGTCCCCCAGTTGCGAATCGCGCAGGCGCGAGACGGCGTCGTATTCATAAAGGCCGTGCTGGGCCTTGGTGGTGGACTTGATGTGCCACGACACCAGCGGCAGGCCGAGCGCCGCCGCCACCTCCTGCGCCAGCACGGTCTTGCCGGTGCCGGGCTCACCCTTCACCAGCAGCGGGCGCTGCAGCGTCACGGCGGCGTTGACCGCCACCATCAGGTCTTCGGTGGCGACGTAATTCTCGGTTCCGGTAAACTTCATCGGTCGGCCTGACAGTCTCTACCAGAGGGATGATGATAGGCGACGAAGGTTGCGCAATCGTTGACGCGAGGAAACACCGCGGCGACTTTTTGTTTTAACGAGTCGACACGGCGATTGCGAGTCTTCCGCGGCTGCGAAAGACCCTGATTTGCGGCGGGAAATTCAATCCCCCAGCAGCACGCGGCGGGCCTCGTTCAGCTTGGCCGCCATCCAGGCGGAGCCGCCGTGGTCGGGATGCATCTGGCGCATGAGGCGGCGGTAGGCGGCCTTGATGGCATCGGCATCCGCCCCCTCCTCCAGGCCGAGCACCTTGAGCGCGTCGGCGCGGGTCATGGGGCCGGAGTCGCCGGCCGCCGGCGGGGCGTCCTGCCCGGCCGCACCGCCGGCGGCGCGCCAGTCAGGGTCGGCGCGGTCGAGCCAGGCTTCATAGAGGCGCAGCGAGTCGGCATCGCCCTGCACCTGCCGCCACAGGTCCAGCCGTTCCTCCGCCGTCAGGGTGGCGAGGTCGCGGCCGAGGTAGGGGCCCTGCAGCACGCGGCCGGTCATGGCGCCGCTGTCGTGCTCCAGCGTCATGGACAGCCACGCCGTCATCACGTCGGAGCGCTGGCCGGCGGCACGGCCGGACCCGCCGCCGGGCATGCCGAAGCCGAATCCGCCGCCAGGGGAGGAAAAGCCGCCCGGCCCGCCGAACAGGCCGGTGCGGCGCAGCACGTGGCCGAGCAGCACCAGCCGCAGCAGCCGCATGACCCAGGGGGCGAGGCCGGCCAGCAGCGCCAGCGCCCAGCCGAGGCGGCCGGTGACCGCCAGCGCCACCACCGCCAGCAGCGCCAGCACCAGGGCGCCGCGCTTCAGCCCGCGGACGACGTCGCGCGGGGCGGCATTGACGTACCATTGCCCGATGAGCATGTAGGCGACCAGCAGGCCGACCCCGAGAACCAGCGCCCCCAGCAGCATGGCGGCCGTCAGCCTCCCATCTGGTGGGTCAGCTGCAGGACGCTGCGGCTGCCGGAGCGGCGGCCGTAGTCCACCAGCGCCCGGCGGCCGCCGGCGGCGAACACCGCCACCGCCGACAGCAGGTCGTGCAGGTCCTTGGGGCTGGAGGCGTCGAAGCGGCAGCAGGCGCCGCCGGACAGCCGCGCCGCCTGCTGGAAGACGCCGAAGGCGGCCATGTCCGGCCCTTCGTGGAACAGGAAGGCGGGCAATCCGTTCAGCCCCATCTCGCCGGCCAGATGGCAGATCTCGTCGGGGTTTTCCTCCACCGCGTCGCCGACGAACACCAGCGCCGCCACCTTGCGCTCGCGCGTCTGGTTGAGGGCGTGGCGCAGCACGCGGGCGATCTGGGTGTGGCCGCCGATGCAGCCCACCTTGCTCATGCGGCGCAGCAGGTCGGCGCCGTCGCTAAGCCAGGGGGTGGCCTTGAACTCGCCGAAGCCGCGGTAGAAGGCGACCTGCATCTCCAGCCCGCCGAGGCCGGCGGCGACGGAGAACATCTCCATCTGCAGGCGGCTGGCCTGGGCCCAGGTGGGTTGCCGGCTGGCGGTGGCATCAAGGGCGAACAGCAGGCGGCCGCGCTGGCCCGCCTGAACCTGCGGCGCCGGCGTTGCCGCCACCTTGCGCAGAAAGGCGTCCACGCCCGATCCGGTGGGGCGCGGCGTCGGTGTTCCGGTGGCGCGCGGCGCCGGGGTCTGTGTGTCGTCTGACGTCATGGCTCCAGCCTGGCCCGATTGCTCCCGCTCACATAGGGACATGGACCGGCCGGTTCCACCGTTGCCGCTGCTCAGGGGCGCCATTTCGGCGGTCCGTCCAGCGGCTTGTCGGGGCGGCGGTAGTGCGGCAGCGACCAGCCGCGCAGGATCGCCAGCGCCCGCACCACGAAGGTGATGCCGAAGGCGGCCATGGCCCGCACCTCGCGCGGGACCTCCAGTTCGGTCATCACCACCAGGGCGGCGGCGCCGATGAAGGCGGCGGTGGCATAGATCTCCTTGCGCAGCATGAGCGGGCTTTCGCCGCACAGGATGTCGCGGATCAGGCCGCCGAAGGCCGCCGTCATGATGCCCATGGTGATGGCGACCGAAGGCGGCGCGCCGGCCTCCAGCGCCTTCTGGGTGCCGGTGACGGTGAACAGCGCCATGCCGACGGCATCGGCCCACACCAGCGCCTTGTAGCGGCTGTCGAGCAGGCGGGCGAGCCAGAACACCGGCAGAGAGGCGACGATGCAGGCCACCAGGTAATGCGGCTTCGCCACCCAGAACACCGGCAGCCCCAGCACCAGGTCGCGCAGGGTGCCGCCGCCGACGGCGGTCGCCACACCCAGCACCATGAAGCCGAAGGGGTCCATCTCCTTGCGCGCCGCCGTCAGCGCACCGGAGAGGGCGAAGACGGCGACGCCCAGCACCTCCAGCACGGCGATGAAGCCCTGCAGGGCGACGACGGAAGGGATCTCGGTCATGGCGGCGGCTCGGCGGTGGGCGGGAGGGAGGCGGGAGACAGCGAGCATGCCTGCGGCGGCGGCGGAACGGAAATCGTTTTCGCCGCGCCCGCCGCATCAGGTACAACAGGACGCTGAACAGAACAGGGGAGCCTTCCGTCGATGCCCATGAAGTCCGCCGCCGCTGCGGCCGCCGCCGCCGCCCTTCTGCTCGCCACCGCCGCCGCCGCCCAGGCGGCCGATCCGGTGAAGGTGGGTATGGTCACCACCCTGTCCACCGGCGCCGGTTACCTCGGCGACCACGTCCGCAAGGGCTTCGAGCTGGCGCTGGAACAGGCCGGCGTCGCCGACCGCGTGACCCTGCTGGTGGAGGACGACGGCCTCGACCCCGGCACCGCCACCCAGCTGACCGAGCGCATGGTGGAGCGCGACGGCGTGAAGATCATGACCGGCGCCATCTTCTCCAACGTCGCCATGGCGACCATCCCCAAGCTGGTGCGCAACTACGACATCCTTTACGTCAGCCCCAACGCCGGGCCGGCGCCGCTGGCCGGCAAGGGCTGCCATCCGCGCTACTTCAACACCGCCTACCAGAACGACAACTTCGCCGAGGTGATGGGCAAGTACGCCAACGAGCAGAACCTGAAGCGGGTCTACCTGATGGCGCCCAACTACCAGGCCGGCAAGGATTCCATCGGCGGCTTCAAGCGCTTCTTCAAGGGCGAGGTGGTGGGCGAGGTCTACACCAAGCTGAACCAGACCGACTACGCCGCCGAAATCGCCGAACTGCGCGCCGCCAACCCCGACGCGGTGTACTTCTTCTATCCCGGCGGCATGGGCATCAACTTCATGAAGCAGTTCGCCCAGGCCGGCCTCGCCGACAAGGTGGTGGCGCTCGGCCCGGCGTTCTCCTTCGACGACACGCTGCTGGATGCGGTGGGCGATGCCGCCATCGGCTTCTTCAACGGCTCCCAGTGGTCGCCGGACCTGGACGTGGCCGCCAACAAGACCTTCGTCGACGGCTACAAGGCCAAGTTCAGCGAATACCCGACGCTCTACGCCGCCCAGGGCTACGACACGGCGCAGGCCATCGTCGCCGCCCTGCAGAAGACCGACTGGTCGACCGCCGACATGGATGCCCTGGCCGCCGCCATGAAGCAGGCCGATTTCCCCTCGGTGCGCGGCGAGTTCGCCTTCGGCAACAACAACCACCCGATCCAGGACATCTATGTCCGCGAGGTGTTCAAGGACGACACCGGCAACGTCACCAACCGCATCGCGACCAAGGGCTTCGACAACCACGTCGACGCCTACGCCGCCGAATGCGAGATGAAGTGATGCGGCCCGGCGGCCGGCGCGGGGACAGTCCGCTCCCGCCGGCCGCCGGTCGGTGAGAGCCATGCTGCTTTTCCTCGAACAGCTTCTGAACGGCGTGCAGCTGTCGGTGACGCTGCTGCTGATGGCGTCGGGCCTGACGCTGGTGTTCGGCATCATGAACCTGCTGAACCTGGCGCACGGATCGCTGTTCATGGTCGGCGCCTATGTCGCCGCCTGGACCACCGGCGTCAGCGGCTCGTGGCTGCTCGGGCTGGTGGCCGGGGCGGCCGCGGCCTTCGTCACCGGCATCGTCATCGAGCTGGTGGTGATGCGCCGTCTCTATGCCCGCGATCACCTGGACCAGGTGCTGGCCACCTTCGGGCTGATCCTGTTCTTCAACGAACTGGTGCGCCTGCTGTGGGGCATCCGCCCCATGCGGCTGGACGTGCCGGAGGCGCTGGGCGGCTTCGTCGAGATCGTGCCCGGCGCCCCCTATCCGCTCTACCGCCTGGCGGTGATCGCCGCCGGGGCGGCCGTCATGCTGGCGCTGGCGTGGCTGGTGCAGGGCACGCGGGTCGGCATGCGCATCCGCGCCGGGTCGGTGGACCGCGAGATGATCGGCGCCCTCGGCGTCGACATCGGCCGGCTGTACACGCTGGTCTTCGCGCTGGGCGCCCTGCTGGCGGGGCTGGCCGGCGTGCTGGCGGGGCCGTTCCTCGCCATCCAGTCGGGCATGGGCGAGCCCATCCTCATCCTCGCCTTCGTCGTGGTGGTGATCGGCGGCATCGGCTCGCTGAAGGGGGCGGTTGCCGGCTCGCTGCTGGTCGGCATCACCGACACCCTCGGCCGCGTCTACCTGCCGAAGATCACCGATGCCGGGCCGGCGCTGTCGTCCATGCTCATCTTCCTGGTCATGGCGGTGGTGCTGGCGGTGTTCCCCACCGGCCTCTACGGGCGGAAAAGCTGATGCCGCCGCTGCTGCGTGATGCCCTGCCCTTCCTGGTGCTGGCGGTGGCGCCGGTGGTGGCGACGCTGGCCGGGGCCGACTGGCTGGTGCCGGTGTTCACCCGCATGGTGGTCTTCGCCCTGGCGGCCATGGCGCTGGACTTCATCCTCGGCGTCGGCGGCATGGTGAGCCTCGGCCACGCCGCCTTCTTCGCCGTCGGCGGCTATGTGGTCGGCATCGGCTCGCAGCATGTGGCCGAGTCCACCCCGACGCCCTTCGGCCTGCCGGGATGGGACGACCTGCTCATCAGCCTGCCGCTGGCCTTCACGGTCGGCGTGCTGATCGCCCTGCCGTTCGGCTGGGTGTCGCTGCGCACCCGCGGCGCCTACTTCATCATGATCACCCTGGCGCTGGCCCAGATGGTCTATTACGGGCTGGTGGGGCTGACGTCCTACGGCGGCGACGACGGCATCTCCATGTGGTGGGGCCGCAACACCGTGGCCGGCGCCGCCCTGCCCAACCGCCTTGCCCTGCACTTCCTCTGCCTCGGCCTGCTGGTGGCGGCCTTCGTCGTGCTGAAGCGCCTGTGCGCCGCCCCCTTCGGCCGGGTGCTCGACGGCGCCCGCCAGAACGAGGCCCGCATGCGGGCGCTGGGCTACCGTCCGCTGCCCTACCAGATCGGCGCCTTCGCCCTGTCGGGCGGCATCGTGGCGGTGGCCGGCGCGCTGATGGCCAACGTCGACGAGTTCGTCTCCCCCGGCATGGGCCACTGGACCATCTCCGGCGAGCTGCTGGTGATCGTCATCCTGGGCGGCATCGGCAGCCTGTCGGGCGCCGTGTGGGGGGCGGTGGTGCTGCTCGGCCTGGAGGAAGGGCTGAAGGAGATCACCGAGCACTGGCCCATCCTGCTCGGCCCGCTGCTGGTGGTGATCGTGCTGTTCGCCCGCGGCGGCCTGACCGGCCTGCTCGACCGCCTGGGCAGCCGCCGCACGCAGGGAGGCGACGATGCTGGAGGCGCGTGACCTGCGCAAGAGCTTCGGCGCCCTGGTCGCCACCGACGGCCTGTCGCTGATGGTGGAACACGGCCGCATCCACGCCCTCATCGGCCCCAACGGCGCCGGAAAGTCGACGGCGCTGGCGCAGCTCGGCGGCTCGCTGCGGCCGGACGAGGGCGACATCCGCCTCGACGGCCGCAGCATCACGGCGGTGGACGAGGCCGGGCGGGCGCGGCTCGGCATCGCCCGCTCGTTCCAGATCTCCGCCCTGTTCCCGGAGATGACGGCGCTGGAAAGCGTCATGATGGCGGTGCAGGCGACGCGGCCGCACCACGCCCGCTTCTGGCGCCCGGCCCGCAGCGACAGCGGGCTGGTGGAGCCGGCCCGCGCCGCCCTCTACAACCTCGGCATCGGCCACCTCGCCCGCACCCGCGCCGGCGAACTGGCGCACGGCCAGCGGCGGCTGCTGGAGATGGCCATGGCGCTGGCCGGCAAGCCGCGCGTGCTGCTGCTGGACGAGCCCATGGCCGGCCTCGGCTTCACCGAGACGCGCAACCTGATGGCGGTGATCGCGGCGCTGAAGCCGAAGATGGCGATCCTGCTGGTCGAGCACGACATGGACGTGGTGTTCAAGCTGGCCGACGTGGTGACCGTGCTGGTGGACGGCGCCGTCATCGCCAGCGGCCCGCCCGCCGCCATCCGCGACGATGCGGCGGTGCGCCGCGCCTACCTCAGCGAGGGGGACGACGCATGCTGATCGAAGCCCTCGGCCTGTGCGCCGGCTATGGCGACGCCCGCGTGCTGCACGGCATCGACCTCGCCGTGGCGGAAGGCGAGATCGTCGCCCTGCTCGGCCGCAACGGCATGGGCAAGACCACCACCATCAAGGCGCTGATGGGCATGCTGCCGGCCACCGCCGGCGAGGTGCGCATGGGCGGCCGCGACGTCACCCCCCTGCCCGCCCACGCCCGCGCCCGCCTCGGCCTCGGGCTGGTGCCGGAGGGGCGGCGGGTGTTCCCCAACCTGACGGTGGCGGAAAACCTGCGCGCCACCGCCGTGCCGGGCGGCCGCTGGAGCCTCGCCGACGTCTACGCCCTGTTCCCGCGACTGGCGGAGCGCATGGGCAACTTCGGCAACCAGCTGTCGGGCGGCGAGCAGCAGATGCTGGCCATCGGCCGCGCCCTGCTGACCAACCCGCGGGTGCTGATCCTGGACGAAGCGACGGAAGGGCTGGCACCGGTCATCCGCCGGGAAATCTGGGCGACGCTGGCGCGGCTGAAGGCGGAGGGACAGGCCATCCTGCTGGCCGACAGCCGCCTGCAGGCGGTGCTGGCGCTGGCCGACCGGGCGGTCGTGCTGACCAAGGGCGAAGTCGCCTGGGCCGGCACCACCGCCGCCCTGCAGGCCAACCCGGACCTGCAACGGCGGCACCTGGCGGTGTAGGGCGGCCGGCCGCCGCCCCTACTCCGCCACCAGCCCGAGCGGGGCGCCGAAGGCGCGCACGCGGGCATCCAGCGCCAGCAGGCGCTCGGCGATGCGGCAGGCGGGGTCGGCGGACGGATGGGCGGCGCGGGCGCGGCCGACGTAGAAGCGGGCGACGTCGATGCTGCCGAGGGCGGCGGCGGTGGCGGCCATCTCCAGGTTCATGGCCACACCCATGGCCAGGGCCGGTCCGGCCTCGGCCTCCAGGGCCTGCCGTGTCCGCGCGATGTCTTCCGCCAGCTCGCCATAGTGCCGCTTCATGCCCCGTCCCTGTTGCCCGCCCTGCGGGGCCGGGAACGGATCAGTCCCCCGGCACCAGCTTCAGCCCGACGATGCCGGCGAGGACGAGCCCGATGCACAGCAGTCGGAGGGGCGCCGTGCTTTCAGCGAACAGCACGATGCCCACCACTGCCGTACCCACGGTGCCGATGCCGGTCCACACCGCATAGGCGGTGCCGAGCGGCAGGCTCCGCAGAGCCGTTGCCAGCAGAATGAAACTCACCGCCATCGCCCCTACCGTCAGCGCGGTCGGCGTGATGCGCGTGAACCCTTGCGTGTACTTGAGGCCTACTGCCCAGCCGATCTCGAACAGACCGGCAATGAAGAGAATCAGCCATGCCATGGCGCATCCTCCGCGTCATGGCAGGGCCGTCCCTGCCCATGCTTCCCCTCGCCGGACCACGGCCCGGCGGCGGGGTCGTCCCCGCGGAAGCTGGTGTGCGACAGGTGATGCCATCGCGAAACACGTGTAACAAGACGAAAAAGGCCGCCCGGCCATGCAGGAATGACCGGGCGGCCTTGCATTTACTGCAGACCGAAGATCAGGCGGTCTTTTCTTCCGTCAGCCCAAGGTCTTCCGCAACCATCTTGCGCATGATGAACTTCTGGATCTTCCCCGTCACGGTCATGGGGAATTCATCGACGAAACGGATGTACTTCGGGATCTTGTAGTGGGCGATCTGGCCCTTGCAGAAGGCGCGGATGTCTTCCTCCGTCACCTCGTGGCCTTCGCGGAGTCGGATGCAGGCGCACAGTTCCTCGCCGTACTTCTTGTCGGGCACGCCGATCACCTGCACGTCATTGACGGCGGGATGGCGGTAGAGGAATTCCTCCACCTCGCGCGGGTAGATGTTCTCGCCGCCGCGGATGACCAGATCCTTGATGCGGCCGACGATGTTGCAATAGCCCTCGTCGTCAATCACCGCCAGGTCGCCGGTGTGCATCCAGCCGGCGGTGTCGATGGCCTCGCGCGTCTTCTCCTCGTCGTCCCAATACCCGAGCATGACCGAATAGCCGCGCGTGCACAGCTCCCCGGCGGTGCCGCGCGGCACGATGTTGCCCTCCAGGTCGACGATCTTCACCTCGATGTGCGGCTGCACCCGGCCGACCGTGGACACCCGCTTGTCGAGCGCATCGTCCACCGCCGACTGGAAGCTGACCGGGCTGGTTTCGGTCATGCCGTAGGCGATGGTCACCTGCTGCATGTTCATGTCGCGGATGACCCGCTTCATGACCTCGATCGGGCACGGGCTGCCGGCCATGATGCCGGTGCGCAGGCTCGACAGGTCGAAGCGGCTGAATTCCGGGTGGTCCAGCTGGGCGATGAACATGGTCGGCACGCCGTAGAGGCCGGTGCACTTCTCGCGCTCCACCGCCTCCAGCACCGCCAGCGGGTCGAAGGCCTCGGCCGGGTAGACCATGGTGGCGCCGTGGGTGACGCAGCCCAGGTTGCCCATCACCATGCCGAAGCAGTGATAGAGCGGCACCGGAATGCACAGCCGGTCACCGTGCTGCAGGCGGATCGCCTCGCCGACGAAGAAGCCGTTGTTGAGGATGTTGTGGTGGGTGAGCGTCGCCCCCTTGGGGAAGCCGGTGGTGCCGCTGGTGAACTGGATGTTGATGGGGTCGTCGAACTGCAGCCGGTCGGCCAGCGACGCCACCCGCCGCCGCGCGCCGTCGTCGGCCGCCTCGGCAATCTGGTGGAAGGCGTACATGCCGTGGATGTGGTCGGCGCCGATGTGCACCACCACCCGCAGGTCCGGCAGCCGCGCCGCCGTCAGCGCGCCGGGGGAGCAATGGTCCAGCTCCGGCGCCAGGGTGCGGATCATCTCGATGTAGTTGGAGGACTTGAAGGTGTCGGCCAGGATCAGCGCCTTGCAGCCCACCTTGGTCAGGGCGTACTCCAGCTCCGCCAGCCGGTAGCTGGGGTTGATGTTGACCAGCACCAGCCCGGCCTTGGCGGTGGCGAACTGGGTGACGCACCATTCGGCATTGTTGGGCGACCAGATGCCGACCCGGTCGCCGGGCTCCAGCCCCAGCGCCAGCAGGCCGGCGGCGACCTCGTCCACCTGCCGCTTCAGCTCGGCATAGGTCCAGCGCACCCCCTGGTGGCGGACCACCAGCGCCTCGGTATCGGGCCAGCGGGCGGCGGCCTTGTCGAAGTGACGGCCGATGGTGTCGCCGATCAGCGGCGTCCCGCTGGCGCCGTGGACATAGCTCGGCAGACCCGTGGCCCCCGTGGCCTCCCTGGTGTCGGTCATGGCGAAGCGTCTCCTCCCGTATTCTTCCCGTATTTTTCGTTCCCGCGCCCCTGGAGGCACGGCGGAAAGAGCCTACGCGCAGCTGCCGTTTACGTAAACGTCAATCTGCCGGATCGTTGGGCGTAGCCGACAACGGCCCTTGCCGCCGCCCTTTCCCCCCTGTATCTGCGGGCCGACACCGCCGCAGACAAGGACGCGCCGCGCCATGACCGTTCCCGCCGCCGAGGGGCTGACCGTCACCCTCACCGATGCCCCCGCCGCCGCCGACCTGAAGGCGCTGCATGCCGGGCTGGAAGCGTTCAACACCCGGGTCAGCCCGCCCTACGACCGCCGCGACCTGTGCCTGTTCGCCCGCCGTGCCGACGGCAGCGTCGCCGCCGGCCTGTCCGGCTATACGCAGTGGTCGTGGCTCTATGTCGATTATCTGTGGCTGGACGAGAGCCTGCGCGGCAGCGGCCTTGGCGCCAGCCTGCTGCAGCAGGCGGAGGCGGAGGCGCTGGCCCGCGGCTGCCGCTGGTCGCGGCTCTACACCTACGACTTCCAGGCGCCCGGCTTCTACGAGCGCCAGGGCTACAGCGTCTGGGGCGAGCTGGAGGACTTCCCGCCCGGCCACCGCCAGATCTGGTTCCGCAAGGCGCTGACCGCCGCCGGCTGAGACCCGCCGTTGCCGGCGCCGTCAGGGGTTTGACGGCGCCAGCAGGCGGAAGGGCTCGACGGCCGCCTCGACGCTGCGCGGGGTGACCGGCAGCGGCAGGGCCGGGATGGCGAGGCGGCTCAGGCGCTCGGTCACCTCGTCGGTCGCCGGGTCGGTCACCGCCAGCACCCGCAGGTCAGCATGGGCCGACAGCAGCCGCCGCAGTCCGTCGACATCGGCCAGCGACATGGCCGGCAGGATCACCAGATCGGACCCCTGCGGCGACAGCGCCCGCGCCGCCTCGCCGGCCGGAGCGGTGTCCACCGGCAGGTCGAGCTTGCCGAGGATGGCGACCAGCAGCGCCTCGGTGGTGCGGTCGAAGCCGCACACCAGGGCCCGCGCCACCGGCGGCGGCGGGCGCACCCCGGCGCCGCTGTCGACGGTCACCGGCACCGTCAGGGTGAAGCGGCTGCCGCTCGGGCTGCGGCGCTGGGCGGTCAGGCTGCCGCCCATGCGCTCGGCCAGGTCGCGGGCGACGGCAAGGCCGAGGCCAAAGCCGCCGTAGCGGCGGTCGAGCCCGTTCTCGCCCTGGTGGAAGGGCTCGAACAGCGCCTCCAGCGGGCCGTCGGGCAGGCCGATGCCGGTATCCTCCACCACCACCGTCAGGGTGGCGGCATCGCCGTCGCCGCCCACCACGTCGGCCACCACCGCCACCGAGCCGCGTTCGGTGAACTTGAGCGCGTTGGCGACCAGATGGGTGATCACCTGCCGCACCTGCTGACCGGCGGCCAGCACCCGCAGCTGCAGGCCGGGGCCGGGCAGCAGCGCCAGGGTCAGGCCGCGGAAGCCGTCCACCAGTTCCTCCAGCAGCGTCGCCGGCACCACCCAGCGGCGGTCCAGCACCAGCGTGCCGGTGTCGAGCGACGACATGGTCAGCAGGTCTTCCACCAGCCCGAGCAGCGCCTGGCCCGACTGGCCGATCATGCCGATGGAGCGCTGCATGCGGGCCGGATCGGTCTCGTGGCTGCACACCTCGGCCAGGCCGATGATGCCGTTGAGCGGCGTGCGCAGCTCGTGGCTGACCTTGGCGAGGAATTCCGACTTCACCCGCGCCGCTTCCAGGGCGCGGTCGCGCGCCTCGGCGATCTGGCGGCGGGCTTCCTCCAGCACCGTGACGTCCAGCAGCACGCACAGCACGCCGCGCTCGCCGCCGTGGGCAAGGCGGGTGAAGCGGCCGCTGTAGCGCCGCGCCGGCTCGCCCAGGGTGAGCGCCAGGGTGCCCTCCTCCTGGCCGCCGTCGCAGGCGAGCAGGGCGTCGTGCAGGGGCGTGTGGCCGACCTCGGCCACCAGGGCGTCGTAGGCGCTGTTGTGGGCGATGACCACGTCGGGGTCGCCGGCACGATAGAGCACCACCGGCACCGGCAGGTTCTCGATCAGGGCGCGGCGGAAGGCATCGGATTCCTCCAGCGAGCGGCTGGCCGCCATCAGACGGGCGGTCTTGTCGCCCAGTTCGCCGCCCATGTCGACCACCGCCCGGCCCACCGCCGCCACCTCGCGGATGGCCGAAGGCGGCAGGGTCTGGCGGAAGTCGCCGCGGGCGATGTTGCCGGCCGCCGTCGCCACCGCCTCCAGCGGCTGGGCCAGGGTGTGGGCGTGGCGGCGGGCGGAGAACCACAGGACGGTGAAGAACAGGGCATAGAACACCACCAGCGCCGCCACCATGGCATAGCCCAGGCGGTCGAAGCGATCGCCGACGGCGATGGCGGCGGCGAACAGGTCGCGCTCCGGCACGAACACGATCAGGTGCCAGTCGGTGGCCGGCACCGCCTGCCACGCCACCAGATGCGGTTCGTCAAGCAGGGTGGCGCTGCCGCTGCCCTCGCCATCCATCACCGGCAGGCGGCTCAGGTCGGCGATGCGGGCGAGCGAGTAGTCCTCCGGCTTGAAGGTGTTGGAGCGCACCGCCTCTTCATACGTATGCTTACCCACCTCGCGCAGGCCGAGGCTTTCCTCCGCCGCCGGCGGCATGGCGAGGATGGTGCCGTCGCGCCCGACCATGACGGCATAGCCGCCCCACGGCGTGCGGATGTCGAGGATGCGCTTGACGATGGTGTCGATGGTGATGTCGAGGCCGACCACCCCTTCCAGCACATCGTCGCCGCCATAGACCGGGGCAATGGCCGAGATCAGCCAGCCCTGGCCGGCGGGGTCGACATAGGCGTCGGTCCAGACCACGCGACGGTCCGGGTTATGGGCGGCATCGGCCTCGTAATAGAAATTGAAGCTGGGGATATCCAGGCGCGGGGCGTACTGGCTCAGCGTGTCGAAGAACGGGAAGATGCGGTTGTAGCTGTCCCAGGTGTTGTAATAGCTCTGCACCACCAGCGGGTTGGCGTGGGTGACGTCGCGCAGGATGGGGTCGAGCGCCGCCAGGTCCAGCGCCTTCTGCTGCATCTCCGGCGTCACCGGCACCGCCCCGGAATAGAAGCCGGCGCCGCGGCCGACGTCGTCGCGGGTGTAGTAGACCACGCCGGTGGGGTCAAAGGTGAACCGCCCCGCCTCGTCGGCCGGCACCGGCAGGCGCGGATCGGCGCCCTGCACCTCCTCCACCTGGCGGCGCAGCACGTCGGTCAGGCTGGTCACCGCCTGCAGCTTCTCGTCCACCGCCACCGCGTTCAGGCGCGCCACCTCCTGCAGGGACTGTTCCGCCGTCGCCCGGATGGAGGCGATGTTGGCGTTCTTGGTCAGCAGGTTGGTGCTGAAGTAGGCGCCGATCAGCAGCAGCTCCACCGCCAGCAGCGGCACCAGCGCCGTGCGGGCGTAGGAGCGCCAGATCCAGCGAAACAGCGTTTGCGGCGATGCCTGGGCGGCAGAGGACATGACCATGGTTCCCGGCGCTGCAGAGCGACCGCCCGGCGGCGGCCGAACGATCAGACGGCCGGGGAGAGGCAATTTCCGCGCCAACATCCTGCGGCGGTAGAACCCTAGACTTTCTGCGGATCGCCCCTGCCGAACGTCGAGTCGCGCCTGCCGCTCGTTCGCATCCTGCGAGGCGCTTCGCATCCCGCCACGCCACCGCCCCCTTTGCGGTCGCCGGAAAACCCGTAAGGGAAACATGGTTTCGCCATCCGAACGCATAACCGTATCACATCAGCAACGCCACATCCTGCCCGCTCCCCGCCCAAGGGCGGAACATCTGCGACACACTTGCCGCCCGACCTCCCCATAAAGCGTTACAGTTTTATCTAGCGACATGGCAGAAACTGTATTACGTTGATCGGAGCAAGGAGAGACGGCCACCCAAGGCCGGCATGACGGGAGGCAACACGGTGATGAAGGACGCTCTGTCGAGCCCGGACCCGCGCGAGGCGACGTTCCAGGCCACCATCGACGCCGAGGGCAAGATCGAGCCCAAGGACTGGATGCCCGAGGCCTATCGCAAGACGCTGATCCGCCAGATCTCGCAGCACGCCCATTCCGAGATCATCGGCATGCAGCCGGAAGGCAACTGGATCGGCCGGGCGCCGACCCTGCGCCGCAAGGTGGCGCTGATCGCCAAGGTGCAGGACGAGGCCGGCCACGGCCTTTACCTCTACAGCGCCGCCGAAACCCTCGGCGCCAGCCGCGACGACATGGTGGAGGCGCTGATGGACGGTCGCGCCAAGTATTCCACCATCTTCAACTACCCGACCCTGACCTGGGCCGACATCGGCACCATCGGCTGGCTGGTGGACGGCGCCGCCATCACCAATCAGGTGGCGCTCTGCCGCACGTCCTACGGCCCCTATGCCCGCGCCATGGTGCGCATCTGCAAGGAAGAGAGCTTCCACCAGCGCCAGGGCTACGAAATCCTGCTGGAGCTGTGCCGTGGCACACCGGAGCAGAAGAAGATGGCCCAGGACAGCATGAACCGCTGGTGGTGGCCGGCGCTGATGATGTTCGGCCCGTCCGACGACAACAGCCCCAACTCGGCCCAGTCCATGGCCTGGAAGATCAAGCGCCTGTCCAACGACGAGCTGCGCCAGCGCTTCGTCGACCAGACGGTGCCGCAGGCGGAGTTCCTGGGGCTCACCATCCCCGACCCGCAGCTGCGCTGGAACGAGGAGCGCGGCCACTACGACTTCGGCGACGTGCCGTGGGACGAGTTCCACGCCGTCCTTAAGGGCAACGGCCCGTGCAACCGCCAGCGCATGGCCTTCCGCCGCCAGGCCCACGACGACGGCGCCTGGGTGCGCGAAGCCGCCCTGGCCCATGCTGCCAAGCGCGCGGCCCGCGACAAGAAAAACGCCGCCTGAGGCGACGAGAAGAACGCCGCCTGAGGCGACAAGAAAAAAACGCCGCCAGAGGCGGCTGGCACCGGGAGGAGTCCGAGCCCATGAGCAAGCAGCAGCAGTGGCCGCTGTGGGAAGTGTTCATCCGCAGCAAGGCGGGTCTGGCGCACAAGCACGTCGGCAGCGTCCACGCCGCCGACGCGAAGATGGCGCTGGAAAACGCCCGTGACCTCTACACCCGGCGCGGCGAAGGCGCCTCGCTGTGGGTGGTGCCGGCGGCGGCCATCGTCGCCAGCGCGCCGGAGGACAAGGGCGCCCTGTTCGACCCCGCCGACGACAAGGTCTACCGCCACCCCACCTTCTACAAGATCCCCGACGACGTCGGGCATATGTGAGGGGCGGCCGGCGATGACCACGATCAGCAAGGACGACCTGTTCACCTATGCCCTGCGGCTGGGCGACGACAGCCTCATCCTCGGCCAGCGGCTGGGCGACTGGTGCGCCCGCAGCCCGGAGATGGAACTGGACATGGCGCTGATGAACGTCGCGCTCGACCTGTTCGGCCGGGCGCGCGGCTTCCTCACCCACGCCGGGGCCGTGGAAGGCGCCGGCCGGGACGAGGACGCGCTCGCCTTCCGCCGCGACATCGAGGCCTTCACCAACGTGTTGCTGGTGGAACAGCCCAACGGCAGCTTCGCCGACACCATCGCCCGCCAGTTCCTGTTCGACGCCTTCGACCTGCCGTTCATGGAGGCGCTGACCACCTCCGCCGACGAGACGCTGGCCGCCATCGCCGCCAAGGCGGTGAAGGAAACCGCCTATCACCTGCGGTTCTCGGCCGAGTGGGTGGTGCGCCTGGGCGACGGCACCGAGGACAGCCACCGCCGCATGCAGACGGCGCTGGATGCCCTGTGGCCCTACGCCCACGAATTGTTCGAGATGGACGCGACGGAGGACCGCCTGTGCGCCGCCGGCGTCGCCGTCGACCGCGGCGCCCTGCGCGGCCGCTTCGACGACATGCTGCGCACCACGCTGACCGAGGCCACCCTGACCCTGCCCAAGTCCGCCTGGCGGCCGGCCGGCGGACGTCAGGGCCGTCACTCGGAACCGCTCGGCCTGCTGCTGGCGGAAATGCAGTGGATGCAGCGGGCCTATCCCGGCTGTTCGTGGTGAGGCCGCCATGTCCGCCGACCGCCGCGCCTGGGATGCGCTCGACGGAGTGCACGACCCGGAAATCCCCCATGTCTCCATCGTCGATCTGGGCATCGTCCGCTCGGTGACGGCGGCGCCCGATGGCTCCCATGTGGAGGCGGCCCTCAGCCCCACCTACTCCGGCTGTCCGGCGGTGTCGGTGATCGAGCTGGATGCCGAGATGGCGCTGCGTCAGGCCGGCTTCCGCTCCGTCACCGTGCGGCGGGTGATGGCGCCGGCCTGGACCACCGACTGGATCACCCCGCGCGGCCGCGACCGCCTGACCGCCGCCGGCATCGCGCCGCCGGCCGGACCGGCGGGCGGCAAGGGCGCCCTGCTCGGCCATGCGCCGCAGGTGGCGTGCCCGCAGTGCGGCTCCCTCCACACCGAACGTCTGTCGGAGTTCGGCTCCACCGCGTGCAAGGCGCTGTACCGCTGCCGCGACTGCCTGGAGCCCTTCGACTACTTCAAATGCCTCTGAAGGGAAGGACTGCCCCCATGGCCTCCCACTTCCATCCGCTCACCGTCGCCGACGTGCGGCATGAAACCGACGACTGCGTTTCCATCCGCTTCGCGGTGCCCGAGCCCCTGCGCGACGCCTTCCGCTTCCAGCACGGCCAGTACCTGACCCTGCGGACCGTCATCGACGGCGAGGACGTGCGGCGCAGCTATTCCATCTGCGCCGGCGTGCCCGACGGCGAGCTGCGGGTGGCGGTGAAGAGCGTGCCCGGCGGCCGTTTCTCCACCTGGGCCAACCAGGCGCTGAAGCCGGGCGACGTGATCGAGGTGATGCAACCCACCGGCCGCTTCACCACCCCCATCGAGCCCGACCGCGCCAAGACCTACGTGCTGTTCGCCGCGGGCAGCGGCATCACGCCGGTGATCTCCATCGTCCGCACCGTGCTGGCGCTGGAGCCGCAGGCCACCGTCACCCTGTTCTACGGCAACCGCAAGGGCAGCGGCATCATCTTCCGCGAGGAGGTGGAAGACCTGAAGAACCGCTTCATGGGCCGGTTCCGCGTCTTCCACGTACTGTCCCGCGACGTGCAGCAGGTGGAGCTGCTGCGCGGCCGCCTGGACCGTGCCAAGGTCGACACCCTGCTGGATGCCCTGGTGCAGGTGGACGCGGTCGACCACTTCTTCGTCTGCGGCCCGGAAGGCATGACCGCCGACGTGCGCGCCGCCCTGGACGCCCGCGGCGTGCCGTCGGAGCGGGTACACTTCGAACTGTTCGGCGTACCCGGTCAGTCCCGCCCCGCCAACCGCAACGAGGCCGCCGCCGTCGCCACCGGCGAGACCAGCGCCGTCACCGTCACCCTGGACGGCCTCAGCACCCGCTTCACCATGGATCGCGGCCTGTCGCTGCTGGATGCCGGCCGCGAGGCGGGGCTCGACCTGCCCTATGCCTGCAAGGGCGGCGTCTGCGCCACCTGCCGCTGCAAGGTGGTGGAGGGCGAGGTGGAGATGGCGGTGAACTACGGCCTGGAGCCCTCCGAAGTCGCTGCCGGCTTCGTGCTGTCGTGCCAGAGCCGGCCGAAGACCGAAACGGTGGTGGTCGACTTCGACGGCTGACCGGGGGGACGGGAGGACAGGCGCGCCCGCCTGCTCCTTTTCCGCCCTTGAAGGTCGGACTTTCCGCATATAGTATCAAATGAAACTGTTTCGCAGAAAACAGGCCGTCCACGACCGGGGAAGCGTTCCATGCTCAACACCTACCAATACCCGCAGTACGCCTACGTTCCGCCCGACGCCCTGAAGACCGGCCGCGCCGAGCGGCGGCCGGCGGTGGTGGTGGGGGCCGGGCCGGTGGGGCTGACGGCGGCGCTCGACCTGGCCGCCCACGGCGTGCCGGTGGTGGTGCTGGACGACAACAACACCGTCTCCGTCGGCTCGCGCGCCGTGTGCTACGCCAAACGGGCGCTGGAGGTGTGGGACCGCCTGGGCTGCGCCGGCCCCATGCTCGACCGTGGCGTGCGCTGGCAGGTCGGCAAAGTGTTCCGCGACGAACAGCTGGTCTACCAGTTCGACCTGCTGCCGGAACGGCATCACAAGATGCCGGCCTTCATCAACCTGCAGCAGTACTACCTGGAGGAAACCCTGGTCGACCGCGCCCTGGCCCAGGGCAACCAGATCGACCTGCGGTGGAAGAACCGCGTCACCGCGCTCGACAGCCGCGACGACGGCGTCACCCTGACGGTCGACACCCCCGACGGCCCCTATACCCTGGAGGCCGACTGGGTCATCGCCTGCGACGGCGCCAGGTCCGACATCCGCGGCATGATCGGCGCCAGCTTCGAGGGGCAGGCCTTCCAGGACCGCTTCCTGATCGCCGACGTGGTGATGAAGGCGGGCTTCCCCACCGAACGCTGGTTCTGGTTCGACCCGCCCTTCCATCGCGGCCAGAGCGTGCTGCTGCACAAGCAGGCCGACGACGTGTGGCGCATCGACTTCCAGCTGGGCTGGGACGCCGACCCGGAGGAAGAAAAGAAGCCGGAAAAGGTCATCCCGCGTCTGAAGGCCATGCTGGGGGAAGACACCGAGTTCGACCTGGAATGGGTGAGCGTCTACCAGTTCGCCTGCCGCCGCATGGAGCGGTTCCGCCACGGCCGGTTGTTGTTTGCCGGCGATGCGGCGCATCAGGTCAGCCCCTTCGGGGCGCGCGGCGCCAACTCCGGCGTGCAGGACATCGACAACCTGGCGTGGAAGCTGGCCCTGGTGCTGGCCGGCACGGCGCCGGACCGGCTGCTCGACAGCTACGACGCCGAGCGGGTGCCGGCCGCCGACGACAACATCCGCAACTCCACCCGCTCCACCGACTTCATCACCCCGAAAAGCCCCATCAGCCGCGCCTTCCGCGATGCCGCCTTGGACCTGGCGGAGCATCACGGCTTCGCCCGCCGGCTGGTGAACTCGGGCCGCCTGTCGCTGCCCACGCCCTATGCCGGCAGCCCGCTCAACACCCCCGACCGCGATGCTTTCCAGGGCGCCATGGCGCCGGGCTGCCCGGCCGCCGATGCGCCGCTGACCGTCGACGGCCGCGAGGACTGGCTGCTGAACCACCTGGGCGGCTGCTTCACCCTGCTCTACTTCAGCCCCGACGGCGGCGTCCCCGCCACCCTGCGGGCCTTCGAGCAGGATGCCGTGCCGGTGAGCGTGCTGGCGGTGGGGGCCGGCGGCTGCGCCGATCCCTCCGGCGTGCTGACCCAGCGCTACGACGGCCGCCCCGGCACCCTCTACCTCATCCGGCCGGACCAGTATGTGGCGGCACGCTTCCGCGACGTCGACCCGCGGCTGGTGCGCATCGCGCTCGATACCGCCTGCGGCCGCCTGTGATCCGGGGAGGACGGGAGATGTTCATGAAGACCGACGCGCCGCCAGCCCGCCACAGCGGCAGCCTCATCACCGACTGCAACCTGCCGCAGCCGGACGACTTCTATGAAGCGCTGATCGACACCCACCGCGGCCTGACCGACGAGCAGAGCCGCGACGTCAACTGCCGCCTGGTGCTGCTGCTCGCCAATCACATCGGCGACATGGACGTGCTGCGCCAGGCGCTGGCCATCGCAGCCGGACGCGGCGGCGGAGACGGCGCGGCAGAACAGTGACGGCGGCAGGCGATCAGGTGCGGATTTCGGCGGTGGCCGCCCGTTCCTCGCGCAGTTCTGCCGCCGCTTCGTCATAAAGCTGGCGATACACCGCTTCCAGGTCGGGATGCTGGCCGAGCAGGTCGTCGATGACCTGTTCGGCCCGGATCTCGCCCAGGGTGGTGCGGTAGGTGCGCGACAGGAAATCCTCGATGGACAGCTCCTTCTCCGCCGCGCGGGCGGCGGCCATGTCCATCTGCTGGCGCAGCAGCGCCTTGATCCAGTGCTTCAGCGCCTTGCGTTCGGCGGTCATGGCGGACAGGTCCCCAGGCTCACGCCGACTGACGCAGGGCGGCGTCGGCATCCTCGTCGGCGCGGCGGCTGCGGCTGCGGTCGGCCACCATCTCGCGCATGATGCCTGCCACCAGCCGGCGCATGGCCGGGGTCAGCTGGGTGTAGAGGTCGAAAAGCTCGTCGCGGTCAAGGTCGGGGCTGCGGCGGTCGTCCGCCCCGCCCTCCTCCGGCGCTGACGCGGGAGACGCGGCGGCGTCCGCCGCGGCGCTGCCCATCACCGCCTCGGCCTCATCGGCGGCGGCATTGGCGGCCTGGGCCGCGCCCTCGCCGCTGAACCACCCCAGGTCCACGTGCAGCACCTGGGCGATACGGGCCAGGATGGCGACCGGCACCCGCCGATGACCCAATTCGAAGTTGCGCATGCGCGCCGGCGCCACGCCAACCTGCGCCGCCAGATCATCCAGGCTGAGGCCGCGGGCCTGGCGGCGGTTGGCTATCGCATCCCCCACCATGCTGTCGCCCTGCGGCAGATCCGCCGGACCGGGCATGCCACGACCGCCACCGGCCCCGCCGCCGCGCGCGACGCGGGTGGCACGGGCGGACAGCATGCGGTTGACGCGGAACAGCACCGCCGTGCGGTCGTATTCCGTGAGATCGGGGAAGCGCTCGGTCAGGACCTGCTCGGCGGCGGCCGCACTGTCGCCGTCACCCGAGCGTCGGCCGGTGATCTCGGCCAGAACGTCGCGCGCAATCGCCTGCGCCCGTTCGGGGGTCATACCAGTGTCAATCATACCTGAGCCGGTCCCTTTGGAACTATAATCCTCTACATCACCCTCTACGCCCTTGTGCGCGCCACGTCAAACCTTCTGGAGGATTAGGAATGCTACTGTTCAACTGCAGAAACGTGCGACGGACGCCGCACCCCGCCGCAGTTGCCGGGCACGAGCGTAAAGGCTGAGGTAAACGCGCGGATATCCCCAAAAGTTCCATCCTCCGGCATCCAACAGAACCACCCTCCGCTCCGCGTCTTCGGGTATCGAGCGGGTGGTGGCGGACGCCCGTTGATGGTAGCCATCAGAGCAAGGCAGATTGCGCGAAAAGGCCCGTCATGACCGATCAGCCGCAGCCGGCGGCCCCCATGCCCGCCGCCGACTCCGCCGAGACCGAGGAGCAGCGGCGCGCCCTGCGCCGCTATCGCATGGGCGCCACCGGCCTGCTGGTGGCCATGGGCGGCATCTTCGTCGGCAGCCACTTCCTGCCCGGCCAGGGCACCTATGCCATGGGCCTGCTGCAGGCGGGGACGGAGGCGGCCCTGGTGGGCGGCCTCGCCGACTGGTTTGCCGTCACCGCCCTGTTCCGCCGGCCGCTCGGCCTGCCCATCCCGCACACGGCGCTGATCCCCTCCAACCACGAGCGCATCGCCCGCCGCCTCGGCCGCTTCGTCACCCGCTGGTTCCTGGCGCCGGAGGTGCTGGAGGAACGGCTGAAGACGCTCCACGCCGCCCAGCGCCTGGGCAGCTGGCTCATCCACCCGGACAATTCCCGCACCGCCGCCCGCCGCATCGCCGAACTGCTGCCGGCCGCCCTCAGCGCCGCCGGCGACGAGCGCCTGCGGGCGCTGGTGCAGCGCAGCCTGACCGCCCGCCTGCGTCAGGCCGACGTGGCGCCGCTGCTCGGCCAGTTGCTGGCCGCCGTGCCGGACGAGGATTTCGAGACGCTGCTCACCCAGGGGGTCAGCCTGGCGCGCGAACAGCTGGTCCTCAACGAGGCCCGCATCCACGCCATCGTCACCGAACGCAGCGCCTGGTGGCTGCCCAAGGCGGTGGACCGGCGGGTGGCGAAGACGCTCATCGCCGCCGCCTTCGAAACCCTGGACGACCTGGAAGACCCCGACAACGACCTCCGCCGCCGCCTGACGGAGGTGCTGCGCGACTTCCGCGAGCGGCTGCGCACCGACCCGGAGTTGCACGCCCGCATCCGCAGCATGAAGAACGGCCTGCTGCGGCACCCGCAGGTGCAGGAGGCCATGGCGCGGGCCTGGGACGACCTGCGCCGCACCCTGGTCGACGGCGCCAGCCGCCCCGACAGCCGCCTGCGCCTGGGCCTGGAGGAAACCCTGCTGAGCATGGGCCGCCGCCTGCTGGAAGACGCCGACCTGCGCCGCGCCATCGACGAGCGGGTGGAAGCGGCTGTGGCCGCCGTGCTGGTGCCGTGGCGGGAGGAAATCGGCCGCTTCATCGAGGACGTGGTACGCCGCTGGGACACCGCCACCCTGACCGAGCGCCTGGAGCTGACCGTCGGCCGCGACCTGCAGTTCATCCGCGTCAACGGCACCCTGGTCGGCGCCCTGGTCGGCTGCCTGCTCTACGTGGCGGTGGAGGCGCTGACCTGAGGGCGAGGGCGACCGGCGGCGCCCGCCTCCCCCGTCACCCCTCCGCCGCGTGCCCCGCCGCCGCCGCCCGGCCCTTCAGGCCGCGGGTCAGGTGCGAGAGCATCCGCCGGGCATCCACCGGCTTGCCCAGCACCGCCGTCACCTCCTGCACCTGCGGATCGGATTCCGGCACGCCGGCGCCGCTGATGACCAGCACCGGCAGCACCGGGTCGCGCTCGCGCAGGCGGCGGATCAGGTGCCAGCCGTCGTCGCCGCCCGGCAGGGTGAGGTCGGTGATGAGGGCGTCGGGCGGGTCCAGCCGCGCCTTGGCCATGGCCTCGCCGGCATCGCTGGCGGTGGAGACGCGGAAGCCCTGCTCGATGAGATAGACCGCCAGCGCCTGCCGGGTCAGCGCCTCGTCCTCCACCACCAGCACATGGCCGGTGGGCTGGCCGGCGGAGGCGACGCCATGACCGCCGGGGCCGCCGGCAAGGCCCGTCAGCAGCGGCTCGCCACCGGCACCGGCATCGGTGGCCGCCGAGGCCAGCGGCAGGCGGATGGAGAACACCGCGCCGCCGCGGTTCTCCGCCCGCATGGTGCCGCCCATCTTGGTCACCGCATTCATGCAGATGGACAGGCCGAGGCCGGTGCCGACCCCTTCCCGCTTGGTGGTGAAGAAGGGCTCGAAGATGTCCTGGATCAGGTGGCGCGGGATGCCGGGGCCGTTGTCCGCCACCTCGATCAGCAGCTGCCGCACGTCGCTGTCCGGCGCCACCCGCACCCGCACCTCCGGCGCCCAGCCGGCGGCGGGGGCGGAGCCGGTGTCGCCGCGGCGTTCGACCAGGGCGTCGAGTGCGTTCTTCAGCAGGTTGATGATGACCTGTTCCAGGTCGACCGGATTGCCTTCCAGCACCCCGGCGCGCTCCGGCATGTCGAGGCTGAGGGTCATGCCCTCGCGGCTGAAGGCGGGGGTCATCATCTCCACCGCCGCCGCCACCGGGCCGGCGGCGTCGAAGGCCACCTGACGGCCGCTGCTGGAGCGGCTGAAGACCCGGATGTGGTCGATGATCTCCGCCATGCGGCTGCACTGGCGGGTGCCCATCTCCAGCTTTTCCGCCACTTCCTGCGGCGCCGCCTCGCCGCTGGCCAGCCGCAGGCGCAGGCCTTCCAGCCCCATGGACAGGATGTTGAGCGGCTGGCTGAGTTCGTGCGCCACCCCCGCCGCCATCTGGCCGAGGGTCGCCATCTTGGCCGTCTGCATCAGGCGGCCACGCACGCCCTGGCCGGCATCCAGCGGCCGGATCACCGCCTGCGCCGCCGGCCGGTCGTGCAGGCGGATGGGGGCGCTGATGATCCAGGCGTCGAACAGGCTGCCGTCGCGCCGCTGCAGGTCCTCCTGAATGCCGTTCCACGGCGCCACCGCGGTCGGCCGGATGACCTCGCGCACATGCTCGCGCACCGCCGGCGCCACCAGGTCGGTCATCGCCATGTCGGCGGGCCAGTCGGTGGGGCTGTAGCCGAACAGCGCCTGGGCGGCGCGGTTGATGAACACCACCCGGTTGTCACGATGGACGACGATGGCTTCCGGCGACTGTTCCACCAGCGCGCGGTAGCGTTCCTCGCTCTCGCGCACCGCCTGCTCGGCGGCCAGACGGGCGGAGACGTCGCGGTAGATCCATACCCGGCCGATGACGGCGCCGTCGCCGCCGTTCTCCCGCAGGGCGCTCTCCAGCACGTCGACCACCCGGCCGTCGAGCCGCCGCAGGCGCCGCCAGCCCGGCTCCAGCCCCTCGTCGGCGGCCGGGTCGGCGGCGGGGGCGGCGGGGCGCCTCGCGCCCGGGGTGCTGGAAGCCCCTTACTGGGGG
>NZ_BAAAEP010000007.1:0-40233 GCF_039523075.1 Caenispirillum bisanense | reverse complement strand
CTCCCCCAGCCCGGCTCCACCCCCCCGCCGGCGGCCGGTTGGGCGGCGGCGATGGCGCCCGCCACATGGCGCAGCACCGCCGCCACGTCGCCCTGCTCCACCAGCGGCTCCGGCACCTCCCACAGGTCGCGGAAGCGGCGGTTGCACGACCGCAGGCCGCCGCCGGCATCGGCCACCAGCAGACCGTCGGGCGAGGCTTCCTGCTGGATGCGCAGCAGGCTGTTCTGGAAGGCGATGGCACGTTCGCGGGCCCGCTGCTCGGTCAGGTCCTGGATGACGCCGACCAGCAGCGGCTCCTGGGTGCCCACCCGCGGCTTCAGGCTGAGGGTCACCATGGCCTCGACGCTGCTGCCGTCGTGGCGCAGGTAGCGCTTTTCATAGGACACGCCGGTGGGCCCCAGCGCCTCCATGCGGCTGACCCGGTACATGGTGCCGAGGCGGTCGTCGGGGTGGGTCAGGTCTTCGATGTTGCGGCCGTTGAGGCCGCCGGGCGGGAAGCCGAGCAGGCGGTCGAAGCCGGTGTTGGCGAAGCGGATGGTGCCGTCGCGCGCCACCAGCGACAGGCCGATGCCGACGTTGTTGAGGATGGAGCGGAACAGCATCTCGCGTTCCGCCAGATCGCGCGCCGCCCGTTCCTCCGCCCGCAGGCGGCGCATCACCATGGGGTAGAGCGCCAGCAGCACCAGGATCATCAGGCCGCCGAAGGCCCACGGCAGCTTCATCGCCTCCAGCGCCGCGCCGCGGATGTCGGCGGTGGAATAGGCGGCGGTGACCGCCAGCGGCAGGTTGCCGACGCGGGCGAAGGAGACGATGCGGCTCTGGGCGTCGCTGACCGAGTTCACCCGCACCATGCCGGCATCGGCACCGCGGCGGATCTCGGCGAACACCGGCGTATCGGCGATGGAGCGGCCGACCATGCCGGGCAGCGCCGGATAGCGCGCCAGCACCACGCCATCGGCGCGGATCAGCCCGACGGCGCCGTCGTGGCCGAGCACCTGATGGCTGAACACGTCGGCCAGGTCGCCGCCGGAGATGGTGAGGGCGGCAACGCCGAGGTGGCGGCCGTCGGCGGCGCGGATCGGCCGCCCGACCAGCATGGCGGAGCCGGTGGCGAAGGTGCGGTCGAGCGGGTCGCCGATCATCAGCCCCTCGGGCGCATCCACCGCCCGCGCCTGCAGCGACGCCAGGGCCTGTTCCATCGCCGGCGGCGGCACGCGGGACGCGAAGCCACGGCTGCCATCGGCGTTGAGCACCCACAGGTCGAGAATCCACGAGGCCGACGCCGACAGCGCCGCCAGGTCGGTGTCGGCGCCACGGCCGCCCAGTTCCGGCACGTCGGCGGCCACCTGGGCGGCGACCAGCCGCAGCACCACGTCGGCGCCTTCGAACTGGCGCAGCACGTGCTGCTTGAGGATGAGGGAACTGTCGGACACCGCCCGTTCGGCGGTGCGGCGGGCGGTCGCCAGTTCGGTGGCGGCGGACAGGCTGAGGGCGCCCAGGATCACCGCCAGAACCACCCCCCACAGGATGCGGAAACGGCGCTGGTTGCGCTGACCGGGCAGCGGATCGCCGCCGCCCGGCGCGGCATCAGGGTCCGGCTCGCCAGCGGGGCCGGTGGGTAAGGAAGGCTGTTGGTCGACGGTCACGCGCGTGCTCCCCCTCCGCCGCCAGTTGCCTGGGCCGCGCCGGCAGAACGGGCGGGGGTCAGGCGACCAGCAGCTTGCCCATATCCTGAAGGGAAGCCGGTCCGGCGGCAACCATTCGCTTGTGCGACAAATGGGATATCTGCACCGCCTCGCCGCCGGCCGCCTGCCGCAGGCCGCGCATGACGCGGTCGCGCAGGCCGCTGCCGTCGGGCAGCAGGCGGGTGACGCCGGGTTCCATGGCGACGGCGGCGACGCTCTGGCGCGCCTGCGGGCCCATCAGGCGCAGGTCGAGACAGTCGGCGACCACGCGGTCGTCCTGCCGCACCACCTGCAGCGCCCCCTGCATGAAGGGCGACAGCGGCAGGCCGGTGGCCGCCACATGGCTGATCTCCGCCCGGTGGTGCGGGGCGTGCTCCGACGCGCGGCCGTAGGTCGGCTGGTCGGTGTTGCCGATGTGGCGCAGCACCAGGGCATAGAAGGCCGCCACCGCCTGATAGTACTCCTCGCCCGCCAGATCGCCGGCGACGTAGGGCACCAGCACGGCATCGCGCCAGTGGTCGAGGAACCGGCGGTGCTGACGGGCGTGGTCGGCCACCAGGTCGGCGTCGATCAGGCCGCGGGCGACGCCCCAGGCCATGCCTTCCTCCTCGTCGAGGAAGTGGACCCACAGGTAGAGGGTGGCGACATCGGTGAGGATGCGGCTGCGGCGGGGGCAGTTCTCGCGCACCGCACGCAGCAGATGGCGGAACAGGATCACCAGCATGGCGTGCTGGATGTCGTTGTACCAATGATCGGTGCGCAGATGCTCCGGCACCTGCAAAATGGCTTCCAGCGCCCGGCCGTCGGCCGCTTGCTCCACCTCTGCGATCATTGGCCGCGTCCTTCCCCTATTTTGGTTTGCGGGCTCATGTCCCGGCCAGAGTTGTAACAGAGGGGGTTTTCCGCTGCGGGCGCGAAGTGGTCGGTCGGGTCGATGAAAACGGATATACAGAACCGTGACAGCCGCTATACTTTGGGTGATCGCGGTTCCGCAGCCGCTACATGCGGATACGGGGCACAAGGAAGGCAACAGCAAGGTCGTGGGAAAATGAAGAAGCTCAGTGTGGAGGTCGGCCAGCGGTTCCGGGAACGTACCTCCTGGGCCGCCGAGTGGGAGGTGGAGTTCATCTACAGCGACGGCGCCCGCATCCCCCATGCCCGCCTGCGCAGCATCCGCAGCCCGGTGGATGCCCGCACGCTGGCCATCGAGGCGCTGCTCGACCGCAACCGGTTCGAACGGGTGGCATGACGGCGCCCGCGTCCGGCCACAGCCAGACATGCAGAACGGCCGCGCTGACAGCAGCGCGGCCGTTCTGAGTCTTTGCGGACCTGAGTCTGTTCCGACCTGAGTCTCTGCGGGCGTAGCGGCCGGCTAATGACTCGCGGCCGCCCTTCCCTTACGGATGGCAGCGGCGGGCGGCGGCGCGGCCCGTCATCGGTCGGGACGGGTCAGTCGCGACGGCGGCCGCGCGGGCGGTTGCGGGCCCGCACCGGCACGGGACGCGGCTGCGGCGCCAGGGCCTTTGCAGCGGCCACGGCGATGGCGATGGCCGCTGCCGCAGCAGCAATGGCCGCCGCCACCGGATCAAGGAAGAACGTGGTCACGCTGGTCATGGGGCTGGCTCCCGTCCATCGCGTCTGTCCTGTTCAAGAGGTGATCCTGAACGGACGCCGCGTCAAGATGCTCTTTCATGGTCTGCGGAAATAGACGCGGCGGCGGAGCCTTCAAGGGGTCAGGCGCTGCGGTTCTGATCGCGGGCGATGAAGCGCATCATCCAGCCGCCCAGCAGCGCCAGCGACACCACGCCGAAGCCGATCAGCACGGCGACGGTGCCGGTGGTCTCGAAGCCGAACATGCTGCCGGAGGTGCCCTTCACCATCAGGTTGGACACGATGATCCACACCAGCGCAGGGGCGGCCATGAACGCCACGAGGACAAGCGGAAGGAAGCGCATGACAGTCTCCGGATCTTCTTGTGGGAATGATGCCGCCCCGGGTTCTGTTGCAGCGCGGTGGCGGGCGCGCATCACCTAGCGCCCGGCGGCCCGGTTTTCAAGGCCCGCTGTCGACAATCGACAACCGGGAGCGTCGAAACATGGCGCGGCGCAAAAAGAAAGCCGGACGGGGGGACCGTCCGGCTCAAGGTTTGGGAGACTGTGGCGGAGCCGGCGGGAACCGGTCCGTCGCATAAGGATGCTGCAACACCCCGATCTCACCAGCAGGGCGGCGGAAATGCATTGACAATTCGCAGCCGCCGAACCATTTTCTGCCTCCCTTTCGGGGCTGGTCGGCGGTTGACGCGGACCGTTGCAAAAAGATGCAACAAAGGCCTTGCAAGGGGGCGAGGGCCGGGTTATAAGGCCGCCCTCACCGGGGAATGCGGGTGTAGCTCAGTTGGTTAGAGTGCCGGCCTGTCACGCCGGAGGTCGCGGGTTCGAGCCCCGTCACTCGCGCCATCCCCGAGACGAGACGAGTACCGAGTGTTCTGGATTGCGGGTGTAGCTCAGTTGGTTAGAGTGCCGGCCTGTCACGCCGGAGGTCGCGGGTTCGAGCCCCGTCACTCGCGCCACCAGAACCGCTTCGAAAAAAGACCGGCCAGCGTGCCGGTCTTTTTCGTTTCCGCCTTTTCGGTACCTTTGTACGTCCACCTTGGCGCCGCGTCATGCTAATGTTTCCCGGTAGTTCCGCTGCCGGAGTCCGCATCGTGCCGAAGCCTGCCCCGTCGCGCGCCCGCAGGGTGATCGTCGCGACCCTGTGCATGCTCCCGCTGGTGCTGCTGGCGGCTCTCACCGCGGCGCCGGCATCGGCGGCGGACAAGGTCGTCCTGCAGCTGCGGTGGTCGCCCTCCTTCCAGTTCGCCGGCTATTACGCCGCCCTGTGGCAGGGCTACTACGCCGAGGCCGGGCTGGACGTGGAGCTGCGCTCCGGCCTTGATGCCGAAGGCCGGCCGCTGGCGGTGCCCGAGGAAGTGCAGAGCGGCCGCGCCCACTTCGGCGTCAGCGGCGCCGACATCCTGGTCGCCGACGACCGGGGCGAAGACCTGGTGGTCATCGGCAGTTTCTTCCAGCACAGCGGCGTCGCCCTGTTCATGCGCGACTCCGAAGACCTGCGCACCCTGGGCGATGCCCTGAAGAAGGACATCCTGCGCCGCCCCGGCGACCTGACCGACGTGTCCCTGATGGCCATGGCAGTGGCCGCCGGCTTCGAGCCGCCGGAGGTCCACTTGACCGGCAGCTCGCGCGATTTCTTCGCCGGCCGCGGCGACGGCTATGTCGGCTACGTCATCTCCACCCCCTATCACTTTGCGGAACAGGGGGTGAAGGCGCGCATGTTCCGGCCGCTCGATTACGGCGTCGACTTCTACGGCGACAGCCTGTTCGCGACGCGGGATCTGGTGCGCTCCTCGCCCGAGATGGCAGAGGCCATGCTGCGCGCCACCCGCCGCGGCTGGGAATACGCCCTGCGCAACCCCGACGAAATCGTCGCCCGGCTGTCGGAGATGGACCAGGGCATCACCTTCCTGAAGGACAACTGGGGCCTCAACCGCTTCATGGTGGAGCCGGTGCGCAAGCTGACCGCCTGGCCCATGGTGGAACTGGGGCACGTCAACCCCGACCGGTGGGAGCGCATGCACGCCACGCTTGCCCGCTTCGGCATGGTCAGCGGCACCTTCAACCCCGATACCTTCCTGTTCAACTCGGTCCGCATGGAGGCGGAGGAGGCACGGCGCACCTACCGCCTGCTCGGCCTGGTCGCGGCGGTGCTGGCGGCGGGGCTGGCGGTGGCCGGCTTCGGCGTCTGGGCGCTGCGGCGCATGGTCATCATCCGCACCCAGGCCCTGCTGGAAAGCGAGCAGAGCCTGCGCCGCTTCATCAGCGCGGTGAAGGACTACGCCATCGTGCTGCTGGACCAGGATGGCCGCGTCGTCAGCTGGAACGACGGCGCCACCCGCCTGTTCGGCTGGCGCCAGACGGAGATCATCGGCCAGTCCTTCGCCGTCTTCCACACCACCACCGCCCGCGCCAACGGCGAGCCGGAAGCGGAGATGATCCAGGCCAGCCACGACGGCACCACGCCGCTGGACCGCTGGCAGCTGCGCAAGGACGGCAGCCAGTTCCAGGGCGAGGGCGTGCTCGCCGCCCTGACCGCCGCCGATGGCCGCCTGCGCGGCTTCCTGATGGTGGTGCGCGACGTCACCCGCCGGCGGCAGGCGGAAGACCGCATCCGCTTCCAGGCCCACCTGCTGAACGAGGTGCGCACAGCCATCGTCGCCACCGACACCGGCGGCGCCATCACCTACATCAACCGCCGGGCGGAGGAGACCTTCGGCCTGTCGGCGCGGGAGGCCATCGGCCTGCCGCTGGCCGCCCTCGACCTGTTCCCGCCGGACGTGCTGGGTGCCGACCCCGACCGCACCGGCGACCTGGACGTCACCCTGAAGCGCCGCGACGGCTCCCCCCTGCCGGCGCTGGTAACCGTGTCGCGGCTGCCGCGCGGCAGCGGCGAGCGGCCGCCGGGGCTCATCTATTCCGCCTTCGACCAGACCGAGCGCCGCCGCATGGAAGGCATGCTGCGCCAGGCCGGCAAGATGGCGGTGCTGGGCGAGATGTCGGCCAGCCTGATCCACGAGATCAGCCAGCCCATGAACATCATCCGCCTGATCGCCGAAAGCGCCGTGATGGCGCTGGATCGCGCGCCCGCCGATGCCGACCCGCAGGACTTGCGCCGCCTGCTCGGCGGCAAGTTCAGCGACATCGTGCAGCAGGCGGAACGGCTGGTCGACACCTTCGACTACATCCAGGCCTTCTCCCGCCGCGACAGCGGGCCGAAGGAGCCGTTCCGGGTGCAGACCGCCATCGCCCAGGTGGCGGCGCTGTTCGAGCAGCAGGCGGCCAAGGACGGCCTGACGCTGGAACTGGACCTGGCGCCGGATGCGGAACAGGCCATCGTCATCGGCCACCGCAACCAGCTGGACCAGGTGCTGCTGAACCTGCTGCGCAACGCCATGCAGGCGCTGCTGACCAACCCGCAGCGGCCGCGCCGCCCGCCCTTCGGCACCATCCGCCTGTGCACCGCCATCGCCAACCGCGGCACTCACCGCGAGCTGCGGCTGGTGGTGGAGGACAGCGGCCCCGGCATCGCAGCCGACGCCATCGACCGCATCTTCGAGCCCTTCTTCACCACCAAGCCGGCCGGCGAAGGCACCGGCCTCGGCCTGTCCATCTGCCTGGACATCGTCCACGACATGGGCGGCGACATGGGGGCCGGCAACCGGCCGGAGGGCGGCGCCCGCTTCACCATCTTCCTGCCGCTGGCCGACCCGGCGACCCTGCGCGGCGCCCCGCCGCCGGCCGCCGCACCGGCCCCCGCCCTGCCCGCCGGCGACGGCGCCCGCCTGCTGGTGGTCGACGACGAGGTGCTGGCGGCCGAGGTGATCGCCGATTCGCTGCGCGAGGAAGGCTATGCCGTCACCGTCGCCCACGACCTCAAGACCGCGCTGTCGCTGCTGGACGAGGTGCAGCCCGACGCGGTCATTACCGACCTGCACCTGCCCGACGGCCGCGGCGAGGAACTGATCACCCGCCTGGGCGAGGACTGGCCGCAGGTCTTCACCATCGTCATGACCGGCCAGCCGCTGTCGGAACGGCTGCACGTGGAGCACCAGCTGAGCGGCGTCGACGCCCTGCTCCGCAAGCCGGTGAGCATGCGCGAGGTCAAGACCCGCCTCGCCCACCTGCTGCACAGCGACGAACTGGCCGAGGAAGGCACCGGCGAGGACTGAGTCCGGTCACGCCGCGGCCGTGCGCTCGGCCAGCAGGTCGGCGACCATGGTGGCCAGCACCCGCGTCTCCCGCGCGCCGCGACGGGTGACCAGATCGAACGGCGCCGCATAGGCGGTGGCCTCCGGCAGCAGCGCCTTCAGCTGCCCCGCCACCACCCACGGCGCCGCATAGTGGGTGGGCAGGTAGCCGAGATAGCCGCCGGACAGGATGAGCATGGCCTGCGCCTCCATGTTCTGCACCGTCGCCGCCGCCGACGACAGCGGCAGGCCGATGCGCCGCAGGTCGTTCTGGTGCCAGTAGCCGCGGGCGACGATGCGGCAGGCCCGCACCGCCTCCACCGTCACCTCCGCCGCCGTGAACAGCGGGTGGCCGGCGCCGCAGTAGAAGTGCTGGCGCTCGGTATAGAGCGGCTCGTACTCCAGGCCGGAGACGCGGGTGGGGAAGCTGCCGATGGCGATGTCCAGGCTGCCGTCCAGCAGACGGCGTTCCAGATCCTGCGGCGCCTCGATCCCCACATGCAGATGCACCCGGTGCTCGCGGGCGCCGAACCGTCGCAGCGCCGGCAGCACCGGGCTGGCTGGATCGGTCACCGTGTTGTCCACCAGCCCGAGGCGCAGGTCGCCCACCAGCTGGCCGTGCAGCTGCGCCGCCTCGCTGCGGAAGGCCTCGGTGGCGGCCAGCAGGCGGCAGGCGGCCTCGTACACCAGCCGGCCCTTGTCGGTCAGGCGGAAGCCGATGCGGCCGCGCTGGCACAGCTTCACCCCCAGGCGCTGCTCCAGCGCGCTCATGTGGTTGGAGATGGTGGAGGCGGCGACGTTCAGGGTTGCCTGGGCGGCGGCGAAGCCCCCCGCCTCCACCACGGCGACGAAGACCCGCAGCAGGCGGATGTCCACCTCGTTGATCTGGCCGATGCCCACGTTGACCGACTCCCCCTGGCAGGCGTGCTTACGTTGAAGTTCATCAAACTGTAGTTTCCGGCTCCACTATTTTCTGCATCGACTGCCAATGCCAGCATCTTGAGCAGACGAACAACAGCGCCTGCGGATTGGGCACAGCCCGCCGCCGGATGCCGGAGGTGAAGGAGAGACAGGTGTCCTGGCAGGTGGATTCGGAAACCGGAGTGCTGCGCGACGTGCTGCTGTGCGCGCCGGACAACTACGCATGGCAGCCGACCAATACCATCGCCACCGCCACCCTGCATGGCGGCCGGCCCTATGACGCGCAGAAGGCCCAGGCGCAGTTCCGCGAGCTGGAGTCGGCGCTGCAGCAGGGCGGCGTCACCTGCCACTACCTGCGCCGGCTGGAAGAGCACCTGCCCTATCAGGTCTACACCCGCGATTCGAGCCAGGTGACCCCCTGGGGGCCGGTGATGACGCAGCTGTTCCGGCCGCAGCGGCGGGGCGAGTATGCCTCCATCCTCGACTTCTACGGCGCCGACTCGTTCTACCGCTTCTCCACCGCCGGCACCCTGGAAGGCGGCGACATCCACATCATCCGCCCCGGCCTGCTGCTGGTCGGGGCCTCCGGCGAGCGCACCAACACCGACGGCGCCCGCCAGTTCTGCGACTGGTTCGCGGCGGAAGGGTGGGAGACGCGGGTGCAGCCCTTCCCCGAGCACTTCCTGCACCTCGACGTGCTGTTCTGCATGGCCGCCGACGGGCTGGCGGTGGCCTGCCCCGACGTGCTGCCCGACGACCTGCTGGCGTGGCTGCAGGGGCACGGCATCCGCATCGTGCCGGCGTCCTACAAGGAGGTCATGCAGATGAGTTGCAACGTTCTGGCGCTGGGCAATGATACGGTGATCTCGCCGCGCCACTCCGCCGCCCTCAACGCCCGGCTGCGCGCCGAAGGCCTGACGGTGCTGGACCCGGAGCTGGACCTGTTCGCCGCCGGCGGCGGCAGCGTGCATTGCATGACCATGCCGCTGCGGCGCGACCCCCTCTGACACTGCCACCGGACCCCTGCCGCATGACCGTTCCGCCGCCTGCCGCCGCCCTGCCGCTCAACCCGCTGCTCGCCGCCGTGGCGCCGCCGCCCATCGCCGATGCGCAAGGCTGGGTGCGCGGCCTGCCGCCGGTGCCGGGGCGGCCGCTCATCGACCTGTGCCAGGCGGTGCCCGGCCATCCGCCGGCGGTGGAACTGGTGGAGCATCTGGCGGAACGGCTGCACGATCCCGCCGTCCACCGCTATACCGACATCCTCGGCCTGCCGGCCCTGCGCGAGGCGCTGGCGGCGGACATCGGCCGCCTCTACGGCGCCCGCCCGTCGCCCAGCCAGGTGGCCATCACCGCCGGCTGCAACCAGGCCTTCTGCGCCGCCATCCTCGCCCTCGCCCAGGCCGGCGACGAGGTGATCCTGCCGCAGCCGCATTACTTCAATCATAAAATGTGGCTGGATGCCCTGGGGATCGCGGCGGTGCCGCTGACCTTCCGCCCCGATGCCGGCGGCGTGCCGGACCCGGAGGAAGCCGCCGCCCGCATCGGCCCGCGCACCCGCGCCATCGTGCTGGTCACCCCCAACAACCCCACCGGCGCCGTCTACCCGCCGGAGGTGATCGCCCGGTTCTACGCCCTGGCGCAGCGCCACGGCATCGCCCTGATCCTGGACGAGACCTACCGCGACTTCCTGCCCGACGACAGCCGGCCGCACGCCCTGTTCGACGATCCGGCGTGGCCCGATACCCTGGTCCACCTCTACAGCTTCTCCAAGGTCTTCGCCATCACCGGCCACCGCGTCGGCGCCCTGGTGGCGGGGCCGCGGCTGATGGCGTCGGTGGAGAAGGCAGTCGACTGCATCGCCATCTGCGCCCCCCGCCTGGGGCAGGAGGCGGCGCTGTTCGGCCTCACCGCCCTGCGCGAGTGGGTGACCGGCAACACCCTGCTCATGCGCTCCCGCGCTGCCGCCTTCCGGCTGGCGGTGGAGGGGCTGCCCGACTGGCGGCTGGTCAGCATCGGCGCCTACTTCGCCTATGTCGAACACCCCTTCGCCGACCGCCCCGCCTATGCCGTCGCCAAGGCGCTGGCCGAGCGCCAGAGCCTGCTGACCCTGCCCGGCTCCATGTTCGGCGAAGGGCAGGACCTGTATCTCCGCCTCGCCTTCGCCAACGTTCCGGGCGAGTCCGCCGCCCCGGTCGCCGCCCGGCTGGCGGCCTTTGCCAGTGAATAAAACTATAACCTAATCAATAAGATACCGCCTGACAGGAGGCTCTTTCCGATGACCAAGTCAACCTATCGCTACAGCCCCAGCCGCCGCAGCGTGCTGAAGGTATCCGCCGCCGCCGCCGCGCTGGGCGTGGTCGGCCTGAAGGCGCCGGCCGTGCTGGCGCAGGACCGCTCGCTGAAGGTCGGCACCTACGGCGGCTATTTCGAGGAAAGCTTCCGCAAGCACATCTTCCCCGACTTCACCGCCGCCACCGGCATCGCCGTCGAAAGCGTGCCGGAGCCGACCGGCGAGGCCTGGCTGGTGCAGCTGGAGCAGTCGGCCAAGGCCGGCGTGGCACCGGCCGACGTCAACATGATGGCGCAGGTGCCCATGCTGCGCGGCATCCGGGGCGGCCTGTGGCAGACCTTCGACCTGGCGAAGATGCCCAACGCCGCCAAGGTGTTCGACGAGTTCCTCAACAAGACGCCGGACGGCGCCGTCGCCGGCGTGCCGGCGGTGGCGTGGTTCATCACCCTGGTGACCAATACCGACACCTACCCGCAGGCGCCGGACAGCTGGAACTTCCTGTGGGACCCGGCCAACGCCAACCGCCTCGGGCTGCTGGCGCTGGCGTCCAACTCCTTCCTCATCGACATCGCCGCCAAGCTGCACTTCGGCGGCCCCGACATCCTGGCCACCGACGAGGGCGTCCAGCAGGTCATCGACAAGATCGCCGAGCTGCGCCCCAACGTCGCCCTGTGGTACCGCGACGAGGGCCAGTTCCAGAACGCCCTGCAGAGCGGCGAGATTCCGGCCGGGCAGTACTACCACGACGTCACCGGACTGGCGGCCGCCGACGGCTTCCCCGTGCGCTCCACCTTCCCCAAGGAAGGCGGCGTCGCCGACCGCGGCTCGTGGGCCGTCACCACCGCCTGCAAGAAGGTGGAGGAAGCGCAGGTGTTCATCGACTACATGTGCCAGCCCGCGATCCAGGCGGTGCTGGCCCGCCAGGTGGGCACGGCGCCGGTGCTGCCGCGCGACCTGACCGACCTGACCGACGCCGAGTTCGCCGCCGTTTCCAGCGACATCCCGCCGATCATCCCGAACTACCAGCTCTACACCGACAAGGGCGACTGGGTGAACGAGCGCTGGACGGCGATGGTGGTCGGCTGAGCCGCCGCGCCGCGCCGCGCCGCGCTGCCGGTTACCCCCCTCCCCCGCCGCCCGCCCGCGCAGCCGGTGCGGCGGGGGACCGTTGCCTCCCGTTCGGACCAGCCATGCACGACCTTGTTCTGGAAGACGTCCGCAAGTCCTACGGCTCCGTCCTCGCCGTCACCGACGTCACCCTGCACATTCCCGCCGGCAAGCTGGTGTGCTTCCTCGGCCCCTCCGGCTGCGGCAAGACCACCCTGCTGCGCATGATCGCCGGGCTGGAGGCGCCCAGCGCCGGCCGCCTGCTGCTCGACGGTACCGACATCGCGCCGCTGCCGCCGGACCGGCGCGGCTTCGGTATGGTGTTCCAGAGCCTCGCCCTGTTCGACCACCTGACGGTCGGCGAGAACATAGCCTATGCCCTGCACATCCGGGGCGAGAGCCGCGACCGCCAGCGCGCCCGCGCCGAACAGCTGCTGGAGATGGTACGCCTGCCCGGCATCGCCGACCGCCACGTCAGCCAGCTGTCGGGCGGCCAGCGCCAGCGCGTCGCCATCGCCCGCGCGCTGGCCGTCGACCCCAAGCTGTTCCTGCTCGACGAGCCGCTGTCGGCGCTCGACGCCAAGCTGCGGGAGGCCATGCAGATCGAGCTGCGGCTGCTGCAGCAGCGCCTGAACGTCACCACCATCCTGGTCACCCACGACCAGCGCGAGGCCATGACCATGGCCGACCTGATCGTCGTCATGGGCGACCATCGGGTGCAGCAGGTCGGGCCGCCGTCGCAGATCTACCGCGAGCCCGCCAATACCTTCGTCGCCGACTTCATCGGCACCTCCAACCTGCTGCCGGTGACGGTGGAGGGCGGCGGCAGCGGCGCGGTGCGCTTCAACGGCGCGGCGGTCAGCGTCGGCGCCATCCCGGATGGGCTCACCGGCGCCGCCACCCTGCTGGTACGGCCGGAGGAACTGCACGTCCTGCCCGAGGCCGCCGCAGCCGCCGGCGGTCCCAACCGCCTGCCGGCCACCGTCACCTTCGTGCGCGACGTCGGCGGCACGGTGGAGGTGCATGTGGACTGCCACGGCCACGCCCTCATCGCCGAAAGCCTGCGCAAGGACGCCCCCGCCGTCGCCGCCGGCGATGCCGTGACGGTGGAACTGCCGCCCGCCGCCTGCCGGGTGCTCGCCGCATGAGCCTGCACCAGCATCCGCGCGGCCTGCGCCAGCACCTGCCCATGGCGATCCCCGCCGTGGTGCTGACGGTGTTCTTCCTGGTGCCGTTCGGCATCATGGTCGCCTACAGCTTCTATCACCGCGTCTCCGGCGGCTTCTACGAACCGGCGTTCGAGCTGGACAACTACGCCCGCTTCCTGACGCCGCTGTTCCTCGGCGTGCTCGGCTTCTCGCTGTGGCTGTGCGGGCTGGCGGCGGTGCTGTGTACGGCGGCGGCGGTGCCGTTCACCTGGTTCCTGTCCCGCTTCAGCCCGCGCGGCCAGACCCTGTGGCTGGTGTTCATCCTGTCGGTGCTGTCGCTGTCGGAGGTGATCATCGGCTTTGCGTGGTCGACGCTGCTGTCGCGCTCGGCCGGCATATCCAACCTGTTCGTGGCCCTTGGCCTGATCGACCAGCCGACCGCCTATTCGCCCAGCTTCCTCGCCCTGCTGCTCGGCATGTGCTTCATCACCTTCCCCTACACGGTGCTGGTGCTGTACCCGAGCGTCACCCGCCTCGACCCCGAGGTGACGGAGGCCGCCCGCACCCTGGGGGCGACGCCGCTGCGCACCTTCTTCACGGTGGTGGTGCCGTCGCTGCGGCCGGCCATCGTCGCGACGCTGGTGCTGGTGTTCGTGTTCACGCTCGGCGTCTACGTCCTGCCGCAGCTGCTCGGCCAGCCGCAGCACTGGACGCTGTCGGTGTTCATCACCGATCAGGCGGTGTACCAGTCCAACATTCCCTTCGCGGCCGCCGTGGCGGTGTTCCTGATGCTGGTGAGCCTCGCCCTCATCGGCCTCACCCTGCTGGCCGGAGGAGGCCGCCGGTCATGACCGATGCCCGCACCCGCGCCTTCCGCGCCGTCTACATGGGCCTGCTGGCGCTGTTCCTGGCGGCGCCGGTGGTGGTGGTGGCCGGCGTCAGCCTGAACGAGGGCCGCCGCCTGTCCTTCCCGCCGCAGGGCCTGTCCGGCCGCTGGTACATCGAGCTGTTCACCGACCCGACGTGGCTGAACGCGCTGAAGAACAGCGTCATCGTCGCCTGCGGCGCCGCCGTGCTGTCGGTCGCCATCGCGCTGCCGCTGGCGTGGTTCCTGTGGCGCTACCGCGTGCGCTACGCCCGCGGGCTGTTCCTGCTGGGGGTGGCGCCGTTCATGCTGCCGCCGGTGATCACAGCGCTTGGCTTCCTGATCTTCTGGAACACGGTCGGGCTCTACGGCCAGATGTGGGCCACCATCGTCAGCCACGGCATCTTCTTCGTCACCCTGCCGCTGGTGAACATCTCCCTCGGCCTCAACAGCCTGTCGTCGGAGCAGGTGGAGGCGGCCCGCACCCTCGGCGCCGACGAGCGCACCATCTTCCGCACCATCATCCTGCCGACGGTGGCGCCCTATGTGCTGGCGGGGCTGGCCTTCGTCTTCGTGCTGAGCCTGAACGAGTACATCGTCGCCTACATGGTGGCCGGCTTCACGGTGGAGACGCTGCCCATCAAGATCTTCAACAGCCTGCGCTACGGCTACACGCCGGTGATGGCGGTGGTTGCGGTGCTGTTCGTGGCGGTGGCGGCGGTGATTTTCGGCCTCACCGCCCGCAAGGGCCGGCTGCTGCGCCTGCTCGGCTCCGCCCGGCCGGAGCGGCGGTAGGACGACGGGGAGCCCGGCAAGGGCGCGGGGCCGTCAGTACGGCACCCGCCCCTCCAGGGCCATGTACTGCTCGAACACCTTGCGGCTTTCCTCGCCCATCAGGCGGCCGAACGGCAGTTCGCGTTCGCCCATGGGCAGCGGCAGTTCGCGGTAGAGGAAGGCGTCGTCGAAGCCGGCGACGGCGGCGTCGTGGCGGTCGGCGGCGTAGAACACCTTTTCCACATGCGCCCAGTAGAGCGCCGCCAGGCACATGGGGCACGGCTCGCAACTGGTGTAGGCGACGCAGCCTTCCAGGTGGAAGCGGCCGAGCGCCTGCGCCGCCCGGCGGATGGCGACCACCTCGGCATGGGCGGTGGGGTCGCAGCCGGTCACCACTTCGTTGTGGCCCTCGCCGACGATCACCCCGTCCTTGACGATGACGCAACCGAAGGGACCGCCGGCACCGGCCCGCATGCCCTCCGCCGCCAGGTCGATGGCGCGCTGCATGAAGCGGCGGTGGTCGGCGGCCGCGTCATCCTTGCCCGAGGGCGGGTAGGGAGCTGCCATGGCTCAGCCCCCCGCCAGCATCTCGCGGTACTGGCGGCCCATGTTGGCGTAATGGGCGGTGCCCTTGGGCAGGCTTTCCAGTTCCTCGGGCGTCAGGTCGCGGATGTAGCGGGCGGGCGTACCGGCCCACAGCTGGCCCGCCTTCACCACCTTGCCGGGGCTGACCAGGGCGCCGGCCGCCACCATGGCGCCGCCTTCCACCACGGCGCCGTCCATCACCGTGGCGCCCATGCCGACGAAGCTGCCGCTTTCCAGGCGGCAGCCGTGGATGACCGCCATGTGGCCGACCAGCACGTCGTCGCCGATCACCGTCTCGTGCTTCTGGCGGGTGACGTGGATGACGCTGCCGTCCTGGATGTTGGAGCGGGCGCCGATGCGGATGGAATTCACGTCGCCGCGGACGGTGACGTTGAACCAGATGCTGCTGTCGGCGCCGATCTCCACGTCGCCGATGATGCAGGCGGTGGGGGCGACGAAGACGCTGTCAGCGATCTTCGGCCACACGCCCTGCCAGGGCAGGATGACAGGCTTCTGCACGGAAACGACGGGGGTGGTCATGGCGGCGGGACTCCCTGGCGGGCTTACGGGAACATGGGCTGCTGCAGCAGCGCCGTGGTTTCCTCGAAGCCGAGCATCACGTTCATGTTCTGCACCGCCTGGCCGGAGGCGCCCTTGACCAGATTGTCCTCGACGCAGGTGAGGATGGCGCGGCCCGGCAGGCGGTCGTCGAAGGCGTTCATCAGCACGAAGTTGGAGCCGCGCACGTGCCGCGTCGCCGGCACCTGGCCCTCGCCCAGCACCCGCACGAAGGGCTCGCCGGCATAGCGCCGCGCCAGCGCCGCCCGCAGGTCGGCGGCGGTGGCGCCGGCGGCGCACTGTACGTAGATGGTCGCCAGGATGCCGCGCGCCATGGGCATCAGGTGCGGTGTGAAGTTCACCAGCACCGGCCGGCCGGCGGCGTCGGACAGGCCCTGCTCGATCTCCGGGGCGTGGCGGTGGCTGGCAATGCCATAGGCGTGAATGCCCTCGGTCACCTCGCTGTAGAGGGTGCCTTCCTTGGGCGCCCGGCCGGCGCCGGTGACGCCCGACTTGGCGTCGACGATGATGCCGTCGGCCTCGATCAGCCCTTCCTCGATCAGCGGGATCAGCGGCAGCTGGGCGGAGGTGGGATAGCAGCCGGGGTTGGCGACCACGCGGGCGGCGCGCACCTGCTCGCGGTACAGCTCGGTCAGGCCGTAGACGACTTCCTTCTGCAGCTCCGGCGCCTTGTGGGCGTGGCCGTACCAGGTGGCGTAGGCATCGACGTCGCGCAGGCGGAAGTCGGCCGACAGGTCGCACACCTTCACATGCGCCGGCAAGCCGGCGATGACATCCTGGGTGGTGCCATGCGGCAGGGCGCAGAACACGAAGTCGACGCCGGTCCAGTCCACCTGGTCGATGGCCACCAGATCGGGCAGCGCCACGCCGGCCAGATGCGGGAAGACATCGGCGAAGGGCTTGCCGGCGCGTCGGTCGGCGGTCAGCACCGTCATCTCGACGTGCGGATGCAGCGCCAGAATACGCACCAGTTCGGCGCCGGTGTAGCCGGAGGCGCCGAGGATCGCCACTTTGGTCTTCGCGCTCATGTCGTCGTGTGTCCCTGGAAGATGGAGTCGCGGGGAGGGCCAGTGAAAACGAAAGGGCGCCCTCCCGCAAGAGGGCGCCCTTCCGTAACGGGCGTATGATCCGCGGGGATCAGCGCTTCGAGAACTGGAAGCTGCGGCGGGCCTTGGCCTTGCCGTACTTCTTACGCTCGACGGCGCGCGGGTCGCGGGTCAGGAAGCCGGCGGCCTTCAGGGCCGGGCGCAGGGCCGGCTCGTAGGCGGTCAGGGCGCGCGACAGGCCGTGGCGCAGGGCGCCGGCCTGACCGGACAGACCACCACCGGAGACGGTGCACATCACGTCGAACTGGTTGGCGACGTTCGCCACCTGGAACGGCTGGTTGATGAGCATCTGCAGCACCGGGCGCGGGAAGTAGTTCGCCAGGTCGCGGCCGTTGACGATGATCTTGCCGGTGCCCGGCTTGACCCACACGCGGGCGACGGCGTCCTTGCGGCGACCGGTGCCGTAGGAACGGCCCAGTTCGTCACGCTTGGCTTCGTACTTCGGCGACTCGGCAACCGGAGAGTGGGCGCCCTTCAGGTCTTCGAGGGTGAGCTTTTCCTCGGCCATGGGTTAGGCGCTCCTCTTGTTCTTCGGGTTGCGGGCAGCGAAGTCCAGGACTTCCGGCTGCTGCGCTTCATGCGGGTGCTCGGCGCCGGCATAGACGCGGAGCTTCTTCAGCTGGGCACGGCCGAGCGGACCCCGGGGGATCATGCGCTCAACGGCCTTCTCGATCACCCGTTCCGGGTAACGGCCGCCAAGGATCTGACCCATGGTCCGTTCCTTGATGCCGCCGGGGTGGCCGGTGTGCCAGAAAAACTTCTTGTCGGTCATCTTCTTGCCGGTCAGCTTGACCTTCTCGGCATTGATGATGATGACGTTGTCGCCGACGTCGATGTGCGGCGTGTAGGTGGCCTTGGTCTTGCCACGCAGGATGTTCGCCACATGCGAGGCGAGGCGGCCCAGAACGACGCCCTCGGCGTCGATCAGGATCCACTTCTTTTCCACCTCGGCGGGCTTGGCCGAATAGGTCTTCATGGCACCATCTCGTTGTTAGCCTTCCGAGCCGGCGGCTGCGCCACCCCCCGGAAAACGACAGGGACCGCCCAAGGCGGCCCGACGAACTGAGGGTGTGGAATATGGCACGACAGCCGCCGATGTCAAACAGATTAAATCCAGCAAAAACAAGCACTTAGAAAAACGGTATCATTTTACCGTCGCTACAGGCCGCCCGGCGCCTGGGCTTGGCGCCTGTTCGGGCTTCCGCGGCTTCCGGTGGTGCCCGTTGCGCCATTCTGCCGTCTGTCGACTAATCCCTTCGTGGTATATGACCTGCCCGCCGCCGATGCGCTGCCGGCCGACCCCGTCGCGACTCCTTGCAATGCCGCAGGTTCTGCCGGGATTCCGCCGGCACGGCCACTTTTTGCACTGCACCACCTGCAGGTTGCCGCCGTCGGAGAAACGCCCGCGGGGCGGATCCTCTTCTACTTCTGATAAACCCCTTAGGGTAAGGGGGAGAGGGGGGAGGGAGAACGACCATCGGACGCCACCGCGCAGCGATTTCCTATGCCCTAAGAGCAGCTATTTCACCCGTCCACATTAACGCTACGGTTTTTGTGCGGCGCGAAAGTGCCCGCCCCACCGGCCGGTGCCCCCTACTCCCCCCTCACCCCAGGGGCACCGGCTGGTGCAACGGGCTCCGCCGCATCCGGGGGGAGACAGGCATTGAGCGACGCTCGTGCGGCGGCCCCATGGCCGCCTGCCACCGAGCCCCACCAGGAGACACTCCATGAGGCTTAAGGACGCTCCCGTTGCCGCCAAGATCTGGGGCCCGATCGGGCTTCTGTTCCTTTCTCTGCTGATCACCGTCGGCGTGGGTCTCCTGCACCTGCACCAGGCCATGAGCGAGGAGCGCGAGGCCAAGGTGCGGAGCATCGCCGAGGCGGCCCGCACCATCGCCGCCGAATACCACCGCCGCGCCGAGGCCGGCGAAATCCCGCAGCAGGAGGCGCAGGAACGCGCCAAGGCCGCGCTGCGCGCCATCCGCTTCGATGGCAGCGAGTACGTCTTCACCTATTCCGGCGCCGGCGTCGCCCTGGTCATGGGACCGCGCCCGGACCTGGAAGGCACCGACATGTCGGGCCAGAAGGACGCCACCGGCAAGCTGCTGCTGCGCGAACTCATCGGCGCCGCCCGCGCCGGCGGCGGCCACGTCGACTACCTGTGGCCGAAGCCCGGCAGCACCGAGCCGGTGGCCAAGGTTTCCTATGCCGTCATGTTCGACCCGTGGGACTGGATGATCGGCACCGGCCTGTATGTCGATGATCTGGAAGCGGAATTCTGGAGCAAGGCGATCACCAACGGCAGCGCCAGCCTGCTCTTCATCCTGCTGCTGAGCGGCGGCGTGTTCCTGGTTGTGCGCAGCATCACCCGCCCGCTGCAGGCCACCACCGGGGCGCTGGAACGGCTTGCCGCAGGCGATACCTCGGTCACCGTCGAGGCCGACGACCGCCGCGACGAGGTCGGCCGGCTGATCAAGGCGCTGGAAGTGTTCCGTCACAACGCCCAGGAACGGGCGCGCCTGGAAGAACAGCAGCGGCTGGCGGAGGAAAACGCCCGCAGCGAACGCCGCCGCATGATGCTGGAAATGGCCGACAGCTTCGAAGGCCAGGTCGGCACCATCCTGCGCGACGTGTCCGATACCGCCCACGCCATGGAAAACACCGCCCAGTCCATGCGGCAGGCGGCCGATCAGGCGGCGCACCAGTCCACCGCCGTGGCGGCGGCGGCCGAGGAATCGTCGGCCAGCGTCGAGACCGTGGCCTCGGCGGCGGAGGAACTGTCGGCGGCCATCTCGGAAATCCAGCGGCAGATCAACGACGTCTCCGGCGTGGTCACCGACGTCACCCGCGACGCCCAGAACGGCGACCAGATGGTCCACAAGCTGTCCGACGCCGCCGGCCGCATCAGCGAGGTGGTGCGCCTGATCGACGACATCGCCAGCCAGACCAACCTGCTCGCCCTCAATGCCACCATCGAGGCCGCCCGCGCCGGCGAGGCCGGCAAGGGGTTCGCGGTGGTCGCCAACGAGGTCAAGGCGCTCGCCACCCAGACCTCCCGCGCCACCGGCGAGATTGCCGAGCAGATCACCGCCGTGCAGGAGGAAACCAACGTCACCGTCGCCGCCATCCAGCACATCGGCAGCAAGATCAGCAGCCTTGCCGCCGTCACCGAGGCCATCGCGGCGGCCATCGAGCAGCAGAACGCGGCGACTCGGGAAATCGCCCGCAACGTCCAGCAGGCGTCGGCCGGCACCACGGAAGTGTCGCGCAGCATCGACGGCGTCTCGCAGGCGGCCGAGGAAACCGACCGCGCCGCCCAGAGCGTCGAGGAGGCGGCCCACGTGGTGGCCACCCGCGCCGATGCCCTGGCGGACCAGATCCGCGACATGCTCGGCCAGATCCGCGCCGCCTGACCGCACCTGCATTGCCGCCGCCGGAGCCCCTGCCCCGGCGGCCCACGGGAAAGGACGACGCCATGACATGCGCCTTGCCCGACGACCAGGAAAAGCTCTGCCACGACCTTGAACTGTGCGCCGAAGGCGTGCTGGCGGAGCCTGACAGCTACAGCAGCGATACGGTCGACTATGCCCGCCGATGCCTGCAATGCATCCGGCGTCTGCTGACGGACTCAGCCGACGCGGGCGACAGCTGACCCAAGAAACGGGGAGACTGCCAAGATGTTCGCAACCGACCACACCACCCTTCTACGCGGCCTGCGCATCGCCCTGCACGGGATCGTGAAGACCCACCTGCAGACCACCCGGCCGCACCTGCGGCTGCCCGACCTCCTGCAGACGGCGGACGCCCCGGCGGCATTCCGGGCGCCGCGCCCTACCGGCTGGAGGTCCACGCCGACGACCGGCGGCCGCGGCCGATCCTGGTGGTGGGCATGACCGCCCCCGGCGGCGCCCCCGCCGGCAGCCGGCCGCGCCCCGCGGCGCTCATGCCGCCCGACCTCGGCATGCCGGGGGTGATGGAGGTCTGCCTGATCCAGGTGGCGCCGTGGCAGGCAACGGTGTGGCGCCGCGACGCCTCGCCGTGGGATCTGCGGCGCACCTGGACCGCCGCCCACCCCGCCGGCGACGACAGCGGCGACGATCCCGACCGGCCTCACCCCTGCTGGCAGCGCGAGCAGGTGGACAGCGACCAGGACCTGGTCCTGACCAGCATCGACTTCAGCATTCCCCTCACCCGCCTCATCCACATCGCCGGACTGACCGGCGCCTGGCAACCGGCCTGACCGGGCCGCACGCCAGTACCCCGTTTCACCACACGGAGGACTTTCCGATGGGCGATCTTGTGCACTTCCGTCATCCCGACGTCAGCACCCTTACCGCCAACTGCATGGCCATCCGCTCCAACATGGCGGTGGTGACCGATCACCTGCAGCTGGTTGTGGAGGCCCTGCGCGCCGCCGAACAGGCGGTGGCCGACGCCCTGGAGGAAGCGGCCGACCGCCGTGTCCTGCGGCAGCGGGCCGAACACGCCCTCGACTCCGGCGACATCGCCCTGATGGAGGAAGTGCGGGCCGAGCTTGACCTCAGCGTCAAGGCGCGCCTGCGCCTGCGAGCTGCCGCCGCACTCTCCTGATCCCCCCGGCAGGACCCGTGACGGCGGCCCGTCGGGGCCGGGCGGATTGACCCCGCTGCCCGGCTCCCGACGGCCTTCCTTGACGCCCCGCTCCCGGCGGTCATACTGAACTGCAATGACTGACGCAGGGGCATAACGATGGTCGTCTCCCTCTCCTCCCACATGCCGGGCGGCTTCGCGCAGCTGGCGCGCGGCAAGGCCGCCGCCTCGCCCGCCGCCGGCGCCGCCAGCGATGCTCCCGCCCCTGCCGCCCCCACCGTCGGCGAGACCGAAACCTCCCTGCGGTCCCTGCGGGAGGAGTTCCTCTCCCGCCGCCTGCAGACGGCAGAGAAGATCGTCGAGGCCATGCGGCCCTTCCACAGTCTGATCACCACGCCGGCCACCGCCCGCCCGCTGGCCGCCACCCTCGGCCACGTCGCCCGCGAGATCGAGTCGGTGGTGCGCGACATGGGCCGCGAACTGGACCGCCGCTCGCCGCCCGGCCGCATCGCCGCCGCCGGCACCGAACCCTCGGCGGAGGCCTTCAAGCCGCTGGCCGCCCTGTCGCAACAGGCGGAGCGCACCATGACCGCCGCCAGCCGCCTGCTGCGCAGCGCCGCCGCCGTGTCCGATCCCGACTCGCTCGGCCGCGGCACCGTGCAGTCGGTGGCGGCGGAGACGTCGCGCACCCTGTTGCGCGGCTGGGAGGAGCTGAAAGGCTTCCGCACCCGCCTCGCCGCCGCCCAGGGGCGCACCAACCTGATCGCCTGACGCCGCACCGGCGACAATTGGCACCATCGACCCGCTGCCTCGAAAGACCGCGCGGGCCTCCGATCGTTCGGGCATCCTTCGTCGCCTGGGGGTCGTTTGACGGGCATCTCCAAGCCAATCAGGAGGAAATGTCCGATGAAACACATCAGCTTTGCCGCCGCCCTCGCCGCCGCCACCGCCCTGAGCGGCGCCGCAATGGCCCAGACCGCCAACACCGAAACCGGCGCCGGCGCCACCGGTGGCACCGGGGTCCATTCCGGCACCACGGCCGGCACCGGCACCGCCGGCAGCACCACCATGGGCAACACCGGCGATACCGGCACCGCGGGTACGGCGGGCACGGCCGGCGCCACCGGCACCACCACCGGCACCATGGGCGGCCAGGCGGCCGGCCTGTCCGGCGACAACCTGAGCGAGGACGAAATCCGCCGCCTGCAGCAGGCGCTGCGGGACTCCGGCCAGGACCTGGAAGTGGACGGCGTGTGGGGTGACAACACCGCCCAGGCGCTGCGCAGCTATCAGGAGCAGAACAACCTGACCGGCTCGGGCGAGCTTGACCAGCAGACCCTGGCGCGCCTGGGCGTCAACATCGACCCGCAGCAGGCCCAGACTCCGGGCATGGGCACGGGCACCGGTGACAGCGACGTGCAGCGCTCGCCCGACATGGGCACCGGCACCACCGGCGGCACCACCGGCACCGGCGGCGGCGCGACCGGCGGCGCCACGGGCGACACCAACACCCTCGGCACCGGCGGCACCACCGGCGGCGCGACGGGTGGCACCACGGGCGGTGCGACCGGCGGCGGTGCGGCCGGCGGCACCACCGGCGGCAGCGCCAACTAAGGCAGCATCCTCGCAGCCTGAGCCTGCGGCCGGCGCCCCTGGCGCCGGCCGTTGCGCTGCGCGGGGGCCGTCAGTCCGTTCCCGGTCAGCCCGGCTGCGCCGCCCCGGTCAGTTGCGCCACCGTCGGCGCGCGATCCTGCGGCGGGATGGAGTAGGTGCCGGTCACATGGGCGACCATGTCGGCCTCGCCCTCGGAATAAAGATCGACCTCCACCACCGCCAGCCGCTTGCCGGCCTTCAGGATGCGGCCCTCGGCGATCATGTCGCGCTGGCCCGGCTTGCGCAGGAAGTTGATGTTGAGGTTGGTGGTGACCGCCAGGTCCACCGGCCCGATCAGCGACAGCACCACCACGTACATGGCCAGATCGGCCAGCGCCATCATCGCCGGCCCCGCCACCGTGCCGCCGGGGCGGATGAGATCGGGCTTGAAGCGCATGCGCACCCGGCAGGTGCCGGCCGCCACGTCCTCCACCTGCATGCCGAGGATGTCCACCAGCGGCAGTTCGGCATCAAGAATGGCCTGGATTTCGGCGATGGTGATCTTGGCGGTCATGGGCCGCGGCCTCCCCTGGCGTCGGATTTTTGTTCAGCATGGGGGATGCCTTACGCTTACGTCAACGGCAAGTGCCGCTTGCAGCCGCCGGCGCGGGCCGTCACCATGGCGAAAACACGATGGAGACGCCCGCCATGACCGCTGCCGCCGCCGCCACCACTTCCGACGCCCCCATCCTGCTGCGCGACGATGCCGACGGCATCGCCACCCTGACGCTGAACCGGCCGCAGGCGCGCAATGCCCTGTCGGTGGGGCTGATGGCGGCGCTGCAGGAGGAACTGGACCGCATCCGCGACGACGCCACGGTGAAGGTAGTGGTCATCGCTGCCAACGGCCCGGCCTTCTGCGCCGGCCACGACCTCAAGGAAGTGCGCGGCAATCCGGGGCGCGAGGCCTATGAAGCGCTGTTCGAGCAGTGCTCGCGCCTGATGATGTCGGTGGTGACCCTGCCGAAGCCGGTGATCGCCTGCGTCCACGCCATGGCGACCGCCGCCGGCTGCCAGCTGGTGGCCAGCTGCGACCTCGCCTATGCCGCCGAGGATGCGAAGTTCGCGACGCCCGGCGTCAACATCGGCCTGTTCTGCTCCACCCCCATGGTGGCGCTGTCGCGCGCCGTCGGCCGCAAGGCGGCGATGGAGATGCTGCTGTCCGGCCGCCCCATCACCGCCGCCGAGGCCAAGGCGGCGGGGTTGGTCAACGACGTGGTGCCGGCCGACCGGCTGGATGCGGCGGTGGCGGAGATGGCGCAGCTGATCGCCGGCAAGTCGCCGCTCACCCTCGCCATCGGCAAGGAAGCCTTCTACCGCCAGCTGGAAATGCCTCTGGCCGACGCCTACGCCTATGCCAGCGAGGTCATGACCCGCAACATGCTGGCCCGCGACGCGGAAGAAGGCATCGACGCCTTCCTCGCCAAACGCCCGCCGGTGTGGGAGGGGCGCTGACGCGCGCCGCTCACCCCTCCGGCGGTGGCGGTGCTGGCGGCGGCGGAGGGGGCGGGGTGGTGGAGTGGCGGCGGTGCATGGCGGTGCCGGCCCATACCACCAGCGCGCCGATGGCGAAGCCGGGCAGCTGGCTGACCAGGACCACCAGAATAAAGGCCGCCGCCGAGCCCTGCGGCGGCACCGAAAGCAGCGTCCACCCGGCGCTGACCAGGAAGCCGCCGGCGATCACCGCGCCGGTGGCCTGCACGACGCGGGCAATGAAGCGTCCGTTGGCCGACATGACTCAGTCCTCCTGCACGACGGTGGAGGCGGCGGCATCGGCGGCGGCGAATACCTCCTTGGCGGCGAACAGGCCTTCCAGCGCCGCCGGAAAGCCGGCGTAGGGGGCCAGCTGCATCAGCACCTCCACCAGTTCCTCGCGCGTCACGCCGGCATTGAGGGCGGCGCGGATGTGGATTTTCAGTTCCTTCGGCGCATTGCCCATGGCCGCCAGGGCCGAGACGATGGCGATCTGGCGGTCGCGGGCCGGCAGGCCGGGGCGCGAATGCAGGTCGCCGTAGGGGAACTCCACCACCATGCGGGCGAAGTCCGGCGCCACGGCGCGCAGGTCGTCGAGGAAATCGTCGCCGACCACGCCATGCAGCTGGCGCAGGCGGTCGAGCCCGCGGGTGAAGCGCTCGTCGGTCACGGCATCGGCTCCGGCTATCACATCCGGCGGTCGTCATACCTGCCCGAGGCGCCGCGGTAAAGCCACCGCAGGCGATCCCGCCGCCGCCGGCGGGCGTTCTCCGCTCGCAGGGGCGCGTTTCCCCTCCGCAACGACAGGAGCCCCCCATGGTCAAGGACCACGGCAGCCAGATCAAGGACGACAAGACCTACGAGCGCCTGCGCGACCAGGGCGCCAGCAAGGGCAAGGCGGCGCGCATCGCCAACGCCCAGGCGAAGAGCAAGGCCTCCCACGGCGGCACGTCGGAAACGGCCGCCAAGGGCGGTCGCCACGGTCGCTATGAGGACTGGAACAAGGACGACCTCTATCAGCAGGCGAAGAAGGTGGGCATCGCCGGGCGGTCGAAGATGAGCAAGGACGCCCTCATCGACGCCCTGCGCAACCACTGACCCCGGCGCCGGCCGGACGGCTACTCCGCCGCCGCGTCGCGGGGAGGCTCCTCCTCATACACCGGCTGCGGGTCGGCCAGGGCGCGGCAGATGCGCTTGCAGAAATAGTAGATGCGGCGCAGCTGCTCGATCAGCTCCATCTCGCGGGTATAGGCCGCCACCCGGTTGGGCTCGTGCGCCAGCAGTCGGGCGGCGCCGTGGCGGGTGGCCCGCTGCACCTGGGCGGAGATGTCGGCCTTCATGGCGATGACCCGCCGCGCCGCCTCCAGATCCCCGGCGCGCACCGCCTCCAGGGTGCCGTCCAGGGCATCCAGCACCTTGGCGTGGAGGTCGGCGACCTGGCGGGCGCTGTGGTCGCTGATGGCGACCTTTTCCTCCAGCCGGCGGCGGCCGATGGTGACCATGTCAGTCTCCACCAGGTCGCCGATGCTCTCCAGCCCGCGCGCTGCCTCCATCAGGCCGATGTAGGCGGTGGCCTGGGTGCGGGTGAGAGTGCGGCCGCCGATGCGGCGCAGGTAGTCCATCACCGACTCATAGAGGGCGTCCACCGCCACATCCATGCGCGCCACCGCCTCCAGCGCCGGGCGCGAGCCCTGGGTGGCGGCCGGCAGCACCGCCACCAGCATGCGCCGCACCCGCTGCCCCAGGTCGCCCAGTTCCAGGCGCACGGCATCCAGGGCGGCCGGCGGGCTTTCCAGCAGGGCGGTATCGAGGTAGCGCGGACGCGGCCGTTCCTCCTCCCCCGGCATCACCGGCCGCTCCGGCACCAGCCACAGGATCAGGCGGGTGAGCGGGCCGGTGAACCAGATCATCACCGCCACATTGATGACGTTGAACAGGGTGTGGGCGTTGGCGATCTCGCGCGCCGGATTGCCCGGCGTGAGGCCGACCACCATGGCCTCCAGCTGGGCGATGAACGGCAGCCAGGCGATGACGCCGATGACGTTGAACAGGATGTGCGCCAGCGCCGCCCGCACCGCTTCCCGCGGGCGGCCGATGGCGGCCAGGATGGCGGTGGCGCAGGTGCCGATGTTGGCGCCCAGCAGCACGGCGATGCCGGCATCCAGCGGGATCAGCCCCTGGCTCGCCATGGTGATGATGATGCCGAGGGTGGCGGCGGAGCTTTGCACCACCGCGGTGAAGATGAACCCGGCCAGCACGCCCCACACCGGCTGCTGCAGCGTCGCCACCGCCTCGCGGAACTCCGGCGAGCCGCGCAGGGGCGCCATGGCGTCGCTCATCATGTCCATGCCGAGGAACACGAAGCCGAGGCCGAGCACCACCGACGCCCAGTGCTTCACCACCTCGTTGCGGGCCATGAAGACGACGGCGAACCCGACGGTGATGAGCGGCAGCGCCGCCTCGGTGATCTTGAAGGCGACCAGCTGGGCGGTGACGGTGGAGCCGATGTTGGCGCCCATGATGACGCCCACCCCCTGCGCCAACGTCATGATGCCGGCGGAGATGAACCCGACCACCAGCACCGTCGTCACCGACGACGACTGGATCACCGCCGTCACCACGGCGCCGGTGAAGGCGCCGACGAAGCGGTTGCCGGTCAGCGCCGCCAGAACCCGCCGCATGCTGTCGCCGGCCACCGAGCGCAGGCCCTGCGACAGCGTCTCCAGCCCGAACAGGAACAGCGCCAGGCCGCCCAGCAGGCCGATGACGATGGTGGTGACAGGCAGTTCCGACGCGCCGACGGTCTCCATGGCGCCCCTCCCCCCGGTGGACGGCCTTGGGCCGCCTTGTTCCTTCCCCGCGCCGCTCCGCCTCCCGCTCTCCCTCGGTCGAGGCAAACCGCACAGAGTGCGTCTTTGGCAGCATACAGGCAGCCGCTTCCCGTGACAACTGCATGACAATCGGCAGCCTTGACCGTGCCGGGAATCGCTGCATCCTTCCTGTAAGACCCAGGAGAACAACCGGCGGCAGAGTGGGAGCGGATGGCGAGGCGGGACAGGCTGGTGATCGTCGATGACGACCATGCCGTGCGGGAACTGACGGGCGATTACCTGCGGCGGGAAGGGTTCGACGTGTGGGAGGCCTCAACCGTCGCCGCGGCGCTGGAAGGGGCGCCGCGCTGGGCGGCCGACTGCTACCTGCTCGACATCCGCCTGCCCGACGGCGACGGCTTCGACTTGGCCCGCCACCTGCGCGGCAGCAGCGATGCCGGCATCATCTTCGTCTCCGGCCGCGCCGACACCATGGACCGGGTGATCGGGCTGGAACTGGGCGCCGACGACTATGTGGTCAAGCCGGTGGCCCTGCGCGAACTGCTGGCCCGCGTGCGCAGCGTGCTGCGCCGCCGCCGGCCGCCGCCGCCGGCCGATTACTCGGTCCACACCTTCGACGGCTGGACCATCGACCTCACCCGCCGCGAGCTGGCCGACCCGCAGGGCGCGCCGGTGCGGCTGACCCGCGGCGAGTTCGACCTGCTGGCCGCCCTGGTGCGGTCCCCCGGCCGCCCGGTGGCGCGCTATTACCTGGTGGAGGTGGTCTCCAACCGCGATCCCGACGTGGGCGAGCGCACGGTCGACACGCTGGTCTCCCGCCTGCGCCGCAAGATGGAGGCGAACCCGCGGGCGCCGCGGCTGATCGTCACCGTGCAGGGGGTCGGATACAAGCTGGCGGCGCAGGTCCGATAGGCGAAAGCGGGCATCCGCACGGCGACAGCGGTTGAAATGGCCGCCATTTGCCCCATGTCCAAGGGGTGACGAGAAGACTTCCCCTTCTTCGATCAGATCCCGTCCTTGCGGCGAACGGCGTCCCCTTGCCGTTCGCCGCTTTTTTGTCCGGCTCTCGAATGCACAAGGGCCCGGCATGACGGCCGGGCCCTTGTGTCAGGGTGACAGACTGCTGCGGAGAAGCGGCCTCAACGGCCGTCGTCGGAGGCCGGCGCCGGGATGTTGGCGTGGGCGTCGGCGAAGACCTCCAGGTCCCTGACGGCGATGCGCCAGTCCCGCCCAACCTTGATGGCGCGCAGCTTGCCGTGGCGGATCCAGTCGCCCACCGTGCGGGGGGTGACCTTCATGCGCTCCGCCACTTCGTTGACGGTCAGCATGGGAGCCCGAAACATGCGCGTACTCCAAACCTTGCCATACGGGCTCCCGCCTGCGCATCAACGCGCCGAACAGGGACTACCCTTCCGAAAACGCATATAAACACATGCGGGCGGGTTTCAACCAGCACCACATGGGTGACATGCCCCATCCACAGGGCAGCCGACCCGCCGCCGCCGGCGTAGGATGCCCGAACACCCCCATCGGACGGAGGACCAGCCATGCCCGCCGAGCCCGACGACCTGCTTTATGCCTCGGTTGACGAGCGTGTCCATGCCCTGCTGACCTCGTGCCGGCGCATCGCGGTGGTCGGCGCCTCGCCGAAGCCGCATCGGCCGAGCCACCGGGTCGCCGCCTTCCTCGCCCGCCACGGCTACGACGTGGTGCCGGTGAACCCCGGCCACGACAGCATCGACGGCCGGCCGTGCTACCCGTCGCTGGCGGCGGTGCCGGGGCCGGTGGACATGGTGGACATCTTCCGCCGCTCCGACCGCGCCGGCGACATCGTCGACCAGGCCATCGCCCTGAAGCGGGAGAAAGGCATCCAGGGGGTGTGGATGCAGCTGGGGGTGATCGACGAGGACGCGGCGGAACGGGCCCGCGCCGCCGGCCTGATCGTCGTCATGGACCGCTGCCCGGCGATCGAGATGCCGCGCATCGGCCTCGGCTGAGGGGCGGCGCAACGGGCGGGCTGGCGGCCCGCCCGCCCCTACTCCGCCGGCACCGGCACCGGAACCGGCTTGGGCTGGCCGCCCGGCAGGCGCAGGGCGATGGCGGTGATCAGCGCCGCCGCCACCGCCAGCCCGATGTAGAGCCAGAAGAAGTCGCCGCTCACCCCGCGCACCCAGCCCGCCAGCTGGACGCCGAGGCCGGAAATGCCAAAGGCGATGACGAACTTGGCGCCATAGGCGGTGGCCCGCCAGCGCGGCGGCGTGAACTTGGCGAGCAGGCTGTTCTCCGCCGGCAGGGCGCCGATGTTCAGCGTCACCATCATCATGGCGGCCAGCAGCAGCGGCACCCCGGCCAGACTGGCGGCCGCCGCCAGCAGCGGGATCTGCACCAGGTACATGCCGATGTAGACCGTCTTCAGCGGATAGCGGTCGGCCAGCTGGCCGCACCACACCTGCAACAACCCGGCGACGCCGTAGACGATCATCACCGCCGTGCCGACGCCGAGGGTGCCGGAACCGCCGATCCAGTCGCCCAGCCGCTCCTCGAACAGCTTCGGCAGGCTCGATTGCGTGGCCTGATAGATGAGGCCGCCGCACAGCATGCACAGCGCCAGCACGAGGTAGGCGCGCACCGTGTCGCGGCGGTCGGGATCGGCCTGCGGGGCGGCATCGCGGCGGGTTTCATGGACGACGCCGGTGCGCAGCAGCACCACGAACACCGCCCCCAGCACCAGCACCACCACCGCCGGCACGATGAAGGCGGAACGCCAGCCGAACCACTCGATCAGGGCGCCGGCCGTCACCCCCGCCGCCGCCGGGCCGAGGCCGCCGAACACGCCGTTGAACCCCAGCGCCTTGCCGCGGTTGGGGGAGGACCGCACCAGCCACGCGATGCCGACCGGGTGATAGATCGACCCGAACAGCCCCATGGCCATCAGCGCCAGCGACAGCTCCAGCGGCGTCGCCGCCATCCCCACCCACAGGCCGGATGCGCCGAGGCCGAGGAAGTAGACCGCCATCATGCCGGTCGCCGACCAGCGGTCGCCCAGCCAGCCGGCCAGCGGCGCGGCCAGGCCATACAGCAGCTTGCCGACGATGATCAGGCTGAGGGCGTGTTCATAGGAGATGTCGAACTGCTTCGGCAGCACCAGGGCGACCACGTAGAACACGGGCTCGAACAGGTGGCTGAAGAAGTGGGCGATGCCGGCAATCCACCCGACCGTGCGGGCCTCGCGCAGGGAAGAAGCGGCAGCGGCGGCGGCAGGGGCGGACATGGACGTCTCCCAAAGGACAGGCGGGAGAGCATAGGCCCTCCCGCCCGACCCGGCCCAGGTCCATTTACCCGGATTAAGCCAAGCTGCACTGACAGCGCCTCATTGCAGCTTGGCAAGCGCGACCGCGCGCCGCCGCTTATGCGGCGTAAGCCAAGGCCGCGAGGAGCGGCCGCCCGGCGCCTGAGGGCGCAGCCTTGATCGGGTCCGATCAAGGCTGCCTAGCATCAAACGTTCAGCAGCAGATACTCGCGCTCCCACGACGAAATGACGTCCTGGTAGGCGTCCCACTCCGCTTCCTTCACCGCCGCATAGACGCGGCAGAAGCTCTCGCCCAGCACTTCCTGCAGCTTGCGGGCGTGGGCGAAGCGGTCGATGGCTTCCGGCATGTGGCGCGGCAGGGCGTGCGCCTTGGTGTAGCCCGAGCCGGTGATCGGCTTGGTGGGCTCGATCTGCTCGATCATGCCGAGGTAGCCACAGGCCAGCGACGCCGCCATGGCGAGGTAGGGGTTGGCATCGGCCCCCGACAGGCGGTTTTCCACCCGCATGGCTTCCGGCTGGCAGAACGGCACTCGCAGGCCGACGGTGCGGTTGTCGCGGCCCCAGTGCATGTTGATGGGGGCGTTGTAGTTGCGCACCAGCCGGCGGAAGCTGTTGACGTTGGGCGCCAGCATCAGCATGGCCTGCGGCAGGTACTTCTGCAGGCCGCCGATGTGCCAGCGGAACAGGTCCGTCTCGGTGCCGTCGGCGGTGGCGAACAGGTTCCTGCCCGTCGCCGGGTCGACGATCGACTGGTGCATGTGCATGGCGCTGCCGGGCTGGCCTTCCAGCGGCTTGGCCATGAAGGTGGCATAGACGTCGTGGCGCAGCGCCGCCTGGTGGACGGTGCGCTTGAACAGGAACACCTGGTCGGCCAGGCTGAGCGCTTCACCGTGGTTGAAGTTGATCTCCATCTGCGCGGCGCCGCCCTCGTGGTGCAGCGTGTCGACGTCCAGATCCTGCGCATCGCAGTAGTCGTAGACGTCCTCGAACAGCGGATCGAACTCGTTCACGGCGTCGATGCCGTAGGCCTGGCGCCCGATTTCCGGCCGGCCGGAGCGGCCGATCGGCGGCTCCAGGGGGTAGTCGGGGTCGGCGTTCACCTTGACCAGGAAGAATTCCAGCTCCGGCGCGATGACCGGCTTCCAGCCCTTGTTCTCGTACAGGCGCAGCACGTTCTGCAGAACGTGGCGCGGCGAGATGTCGACCGGGCGGCCGTCGCGATGGATGCAATCGTTGATGACCTGGGCGGTCGGCTCCTCGTACCACGGCACGATGCGGATGGTGGAGGCGTCCGGCCGCAGGTAGATGTCGCCGTCGACTTCGTCGATGACGTCTTCTTCCGGGTATTCCCCGGTCACGGTCTGGATGAACACGCTTTCGGGCAGGCGCAAGCCCCGGTCGGTCAGGCCCGAGAGGAACTTGTGGGCGGGCAGGATCTTGCCGCGCGGGATGCCCGACATGTCGGGAACGAGGCATTCGACCTCGGTGACGCCGCGCGAGCGGATCCACTCGGTCAGATACGCGACGGACTGTTCAGGCGTGTGCTGCGGGGCTGTGTTGTCATTTGGCATATCACTCACGCAGGTTGTTGCGAATACCGTACTATAGCGCGACTGTCGGCTTTTGCGACAGGGCCGGAGTGGTTGCGAACGCCCGATCCACCTCGCGCGATGCGTTCATGGCCCATTCACTTGCGCAACCGCTTACGGCGTAGGAGAATGTACGACCTTGGGAGGGGCGGGCCCCTTCCGGATGGTTGGGATGCCCTGCCATGTCCATGTCTTCCGTCGCCGGCATGACCATCGCCCTGGCCCTGCTCGCCGTGCTGGTCATCGGTCTTCTTTCCTACATGTCGTCGCTGGTGCGCAAGGCCTATGAGCTGAAGGTGGAGGTCAATGCCCTCATCGACCACCGCCTGAAGGAGGTGGAGGAGCACATGCTCGGCCGCGGCCGGCAGATGCGCCGCGACCTGCAGGAAGAACTGGGCAAGATCCGCGACGGCATGGCGCGCGAGGCGGAAAGCCACCGGCAGGACGTCACCGCCGCCGCCACCGCCCAGGTGGCCGCGCTGCGCAGCGATACCGAGGCCATGCGCGCCGCCCTGGTGCAGGCACTGGAAGACGCCGGCCGCCGTCAGCGCGAGTTGCAGCGCACGGTGGAGGCCCTGCAGCGCGACCTCGTCCGGCTGTCCGCCGCCGCCGCTGTCCCGCGCCCGGCGACCGGCACTGTCGCCGCTGCCGTCGCGGCACCGGCCACGCCGCAGCGCCCGCCGCCGCACCCGCTGCCGCCGGAGATGGAAGACGATTCGCCGCCGCTCGACCTTCGCGCGATTCCCGGCGGCTGACTTCCACCCCTGCCGCCGGTCGGGCGGCTGTAACCCGCAGAATACCGCAGCGCAGCAGTCGGGGGTTGCCAAAGGGGCTTGCGTGCGGCACCTTTCGGTTTAAGAACAACACGAGTTGAGGATACCTCCAGTTCACCCGATCCCCCACGGGTTCCCAAGGAGGCATTGCATGTCTGTCCGCACGCGCACCCCTTACGGCTTTGCCGTGACCGGCGCCCCCGGCGAGCGCGGCCCCTGCGCCGCCATCTCCGTGCCCAAGGTCTACGACTTCACCGGCGGCCGCACGCCGGAAATCCCCGAGGCGGAGCGGCCCTACGTCCGCCGCGACCTGCGCCCCATGGAAGGCGGCGCCCTGCCGCGTCCGCCGCTGCTGGACTTCACCCGCCGCGGCCGCTGATCCTCCCGCCCCTGCCGTCACCGCCCCGCCGGCCACTCTGCCACCGGCGGCGTAAGCCATGCGGCCAATCCACCGGCGACGAGGCCCCTCCGCCTGTGGTAGAAGAACGGCGGGCGCCCCGCTCGGCGGCGCCGTAGGAGCGGTACAGACAGAGAGTCCGGACGATGCTGCATCACCCGCGCGCCGCGCGCCGTCACCTTGCCCTTGCCGCCGCCGTCGCCGTGACGGCCGCCGCCCTGCTGCCGGCCGCCGCCGCTGCCCAGCAGGCGGCCGAAGGCTCCATCGGCACCAAGGTCATCAAGTCCATGCCGCCGGCGGTGGAAACCAAGGCCTGGACGGTGCGCGAATTCGGCGACGCCAAGGTCGGCTCGGTGTTCGAGGATGCCGACAGCGGCAAGCTGTTCACCGTGGTGTCGCAGACCGGCGCCGGCGTCACCTTCGTCATCAGCCAGGGCGACGAGCAGGAGATCTTCGAACTGCCGCTGATCTGGTCGGGCACCCAGAAGTCGGGCGAGACCTTCCGCACCGGCGACAGCTACGGCATCCTGCTCAACGACGGCCGCCTGCAGATGTACGTGCGGGCCATGAAGGCGAAGTAAGCCGCCGGCCACGCCGTCGCACGGAACCACGAAAACCCGGCCCGCCGCAGCCCGCGGCGGCCGGGTTTGTCGTTGGTGCGCCGCCGTCGCCGGCGGCGGCCGGGACCGTCAGTGCACCAGGGCGCGGTTGACGGCGGCCAGCAGTTCCTCGTCCTCGAAGGGCTTGAACAGCACTTCGGTGGCGCCGTGGGCCTGCGCCAGGTGGGCCTTCACCTCCAGCGGGGCGTCGGGGCCGCCGCCGGAGATGATCACCACCGGCAGTTCGGCGTGCACGCCGCGCACCTGCTTCAGGAATTCGATGCCGTCGACGCGCGGCATCCAGATGTCGACGATGGCGAGATCGAAGGTGCTCTGCCGCGCCACCGACAGGCCTTCCTCGCCGTCGGCGGCCTCAACCACCTCGAAGCCCGCGTCTTCCAGAGCCCCGCGAACCGCCTTGCGGACCAGGGGCTGATCCTCAACCAACAGAATGCGCTTCAAACCGCGATATCCCTTGCCTGCCGTTGCGAAGATGGCAGTTCGTCCGCGCACAGCGGAACGAACACCTCGAAGGACGCCCCTTCCCCGGGGGCACTGGTGACCACCACGTCACCGCCCCACCCCTTGGCGATGCCGTAGACGACGGACAGGCCGAGGCCGGTACCCTCGCCCACGGGCTTGGTGGTGAAAAACGGGTCGAACACGTTGGCGAGCACGCCCGGTTCCATGCCGCAGCCGTCGTCGGCCACCCGCAGCACCGCATAGGCGCCGGGGGCAAGGCCGCGCTCCTCGCCCAGCGGGTCGCCGGGCACCTGCACCCGGCGCAGGGCGACGGACAGGCGGCCGCGGCCGTCGGTGGCGTCGACGGCGTTACTCACTAGGTTCATGATCACCTGCGCCACGTCGGCGGTGCGCACGGCGGCGGTATCGGGCAGCGGCTCGATGGAGCGGTCGACCCGCACCGTCGGCGGCAGCACCCCGGCGGCGAAATCCACCGCCCGGCACACCGCCTCCGACAGCACCACCGGCCGGTTTTCCGCCCGGTCATGGCGCGAGAAGGTGAGCACGCCGCGCACGATGTCGCGGGCCTGCCGGCCGCTGGCGGCGATGTCGTCCAGCAGCGGCGCCACCGGCGAGCCGTCGCCGACCATGCGGCGGGCGCGGGTGGCGAAGGACAGCATGGGCTGCAGCAGGTTGTTCAGCTCGTGCGCGAGGCCGCCGGCCATCTGGCCCAGCGCCTCCAGCTTCTGGCGGCCGTACTGCAGCTTCATCCAGTTGCGGCGGGCGGTGATGTCGGTGCAGACGCCGATGTAGCCGAGGTAACGCCCCTCGGCATCGAAGCGCGGATTGCCGCTGATGCTGACCACCAGGGCGCGGCCGTCGGCCTGCCGCTGCGGGTAGACGAGGTTGCGGAACGGCTGCCGCGCCGCCACCGCCGCCTCGATCTCCGGCATGTCCTCGGCCGGCACGCGGGTGTCGAGCAGGTCGCGGCGGGCGAGGCCGGCGGCCCCCAGCTCGGTCACCCCGTCGCCGTTGCCGATGGCCGGGAACGGCACGAAGCGGTCGGTCTCGTCGGTCATCCAGAACCAGTCCGACGACAGCTGCGCCAGCTCGCGGAAGATGCCGCGCTCCGCCGCCAGGGCCTGCTGCAGGCCGTGGCGGGCGGTGACGTCGAGGGTGGAGCCGATGATGCGCACCGCCTTGCCGTCGCGCTCGATGCGGCCACGCACCAGCAGGTGGCGCTGACCGCCGGCGCCGTCGGGCGGCGAGAAGTCTAGCGTCACCGCCTCGTCGCCGCGGTCGACCGCCGCCAGCAGCTCCGCCCGCATGCGCTCCATGGTCGCCGGCGGCAGGGCCTGTTCCCAGTCCGCCCCGTCGCCGCCCGGTTCCGCCGGCAGACCGAGCAGCGCCGCCAGATTGACCTGCCGCAGCGGGCCGGAGCGGCGGTCGGCGCCCAGCGACCATTCCCACACCGCCACGCCGCCGGCTTCGGCGGCACGCAGCAGGCGGTCCTCGGCCATGCGGGCGGCGGTGACGTCCTGCGGCACGCCCATGATGCGCGCCACCCGGCCGTCGTCGTCCAGCAGCGGCGTCAGCGACACCTTCAGCCAGTGGACGCCGTCGTTCTGCAGAAAATCCTCGTAATCGATGGGCGCTGCCGCCGCCACGCATTCCTCCAGCCGCGCCCGCAGGCGTTCGGCGGCGGCTTGCGGCAGGGCGGCGTCCAGCGGGCGGCCGCGCAAGTCGGCATCGCGCAGGCCCGACAGCGCCTCCAGCCGGCGGTTGATGGCGACGAAGCTGAAGCCGCCGGCCGGCTCCACCGCCGCGACGAAGACGGGCGCGCCGATCGCCTGGATCAGCTCGCACACCGCATCGGGGGGCAAAGTGGTCAGCATTCTCGGGGCAGGCCCTGAAGACAGAATCCGTCAGGCGGAGAGTGGGGCAAAGCCGGATGCTGTGCAATGGCAAAAGAACGCCGCCCGGCGCGGCAGTTGCCAAGGCCGCCCCGCCCGGACAACAATCGGCGCACGCGCGAAGGCCGGGCGGGCGCGCGCCTCAACCAGAACAGCCAGGAGACGCTCCATGTATATCGACGGACAGTGGGTGCAGGCCGAAGGCGGCCGGACCTTCCCCGTCACCAACCCGGCCACCGGCGAGGAGATCGGCCAGGTGCCCGACGGCGGTGCCGCCGAGGCCCGCGCCGCCATCGCCGCCGCCGAGGCCGCCTTCGGCCCCTGGTCGCGCACCACGGCCTACCAGCGCTCGGGCTTCCTCTACCGCGCCTGGCAGATCATGCTGGAGCGCAAGGAAGACCTCGCCCGCCTGATGTCCACTGAACAGGGCAAGCCGCTGAAGGCCGCCCGCAACGAGGTGCAGTACGGCGCCGATTTCCTGCTGTGGTATGCCGAGGAAGCCAAGCGCGTCTACGGCGAGACCATCCCCGCCCCGCGCGGCGACCAGCGCTTCCTGGTGCTGAAGCAGCCGGTGGGCGTGGTGGCGGCGGTGACGCCGTGGAACTACCCCATCAGCATGATCACCCGCAAGGTCGGCCCGGCGCTCGCCGCCGGCTGCACCGTGGTGCTCAAGCCCGCCGAAGCGACGCCGCTGTGCGCGGTGGAAATGATGAAGGTGTTCGAGGCCGCCGGCCTGCCCAAGGGCGTGGTCAATCTGGTGACGGCGCTCGACCCCAAGCCGGTGGGGGAGGAATTCGTCACCAACCCGGCGGTGCGCAAGATCACCTTCACCGGCTCGACGCCGGTCGGCAAGATGCTGGCGTCGCAGGCGGCCGCCAACATGAAGCGGGTGTCGCTGGAACTGGGCGGCCACGCGCCGTTCATCGTCTTCGACGACGCCGATGCCGAACATGCCGCCAAGGGCGCCGGGCTGGTGAAGTTCCTCAACACCGGGCAGGCGTGCATCTCCCCCAACCGCTTCTTCGTCCACCGCAGCCAGGCGGAGCGCTTCGCCGCCGTGTTCGCTGATCGCGTCGGCAAGATGAAGGCGGGCTCCGGCCTCGACGACAGCGTCAGCATCGGCCCGCTGGTCAACGAGGCGGCCGTCGCCAAGGTGGAAGCGCAGGTGAACGATGCGGTCGCCAAGGGCGCCGTGGCCGTCGCCGGCGGCGCGCGACTGACCGAAGGGGCGCTCGCCAGGGGTCACTTCTTCGCCCCCACCCTGCTCACCGGGGTGACGCCGGAAATGCGCATCTACCGCGAGGAAACCTTCGGCCCGGTGGCGCCGGTGATCGTCTTCGACGACGAGGACGAGGTGCTGCGCATGGCCAACGACACCACCTACGGCCTCGCCGCCTACGTCTACACCCGCGACATCGGCCGGGCGTGGCGGTGCATGGAGGCGCTGCGGTTCGGCATCGTCGGCATCAACGACATCAACCCGACCGCCGCCGCCGCCCCCTTCGGCGGCATGAAGGAAAGCGGCCTCGGCCGCGAGGGCGGCCACGAGGGCATCGCCGAGTACTTGGAAACCAAGCTGGCCGGCTTCTCGGTCTGAGCCGGCCCGGCCCGCACGCACGAGAAAAGGCCCGCCGTTGCCGGCGGGCCTTTTCCGTCACGGAGAACCGATGAACCGCCTTAGTCGGTGGTCATCGGCTGACCGGCCGGCTGGCCGACCGGCTCGTCGGCAGCGGCCGGTTCCTCGGCCTCGTACTCAGGCAGCTCGGCGATCTGGTCGTCGGTCATCGGCAGGCGGACGCGGTCGGCATCCATCTGCAGATCGCTGGCGCTGACCACGTGGCGGCTCTTGCCCATGCCCAGGAACCCGCCGCGCTCGATCACCACCTGCGCGGTCTGGCCGTCGGTGCCGGGGATGACCTCGGCGATCTCGCCGGCTTCCTCGTCGTCCTGGCTATAGACCGTGGCGCCCACCAGCCCGTGCAGGGCGGCGGTGTCCATGGTGCCGGCATCGGCGTCGGTGTTGCCCGGCACCGCGGCGGTGCTTTCCGGGCTGGTGCGGGTGGCGGCGTCACCGTCCAGGCCGCTGTCCATGTCCGGGCTGGCGGCGGTCTCGTCGTTGGTGGTCACGGGCGGACGGTCTTCCATCGCACCCGGGGCGGTGTCCTGCGCGAGAGCCGGAGCGCCGAAGGCAACGGCGGTGATCACGGCGGCACTGGCGAGCATCCTTTTCATGGGTACGCTCCTTTCTAGTCTGTTTCCGGTGGACCCCAACCGGGTCTCTGAGCAATCAACGCAAGCGGTGCGGAGAAGTTGCACGGTCCCGTTTCTGTCACCGAAAAGACCATGGGCCGCCGAAGCATAGCATCCGGCGGCCCACATCTGTCGCAGCAGCGGCTTCTACTTGATGTCTTACAGCCGCTCCGGCATGCGGATGTCGCTCGGCTTGGCGTACCCTTCCGCGACCGCGATGGCCGCCGCCTTCAGGGTGTAAAGTTCCAGCCCTTCCACGCTGTCGGGGCGACGGACGGTGCGTTCCAGCTGACCGATGCGGGTGAGCAGGCGGTTATAGTCGCGGTGGGTCATGCGTCCCTCCTGGGTGCGATCAGATCCGGGGTCGGCGCGGTGTCTTCGGCAGCGCCGGGTTTTGCCTGATCAACGGCGGGCCGCGGGCGGCTGTTGCATGACCGATCCGTAATCCTTGCCAGGGGCAGCCGCGCACAAAAAAGGACCCGGACGCCGCGCCGGCGGCGTCCGGGCTCAGGTACAGGGAGGGGCCCCTCCGGGGGAATAGAGGGGCAGGAAGCATCCGGGCAGGGGTAGGGATCAGGATACTTCAGCCCCACTTACGCCGCGCCCGCCGGGGCGGTTCTCCACTGCTGACAATTTTTCGCAAAGTCAGCCGATCCTTGGGGGCAAGGGCGGCAACGCCCCCCGCCCGGTGGCGTTTCCATGGAAGATCCCGGGGCCGCGACGGCCCCGCCCGGACTGACGGAGGAGCCCATGCGCCCCGATGAAAAGACCGCCGTGCGCAAGCCGCGGCGGATAATCTTCACCCTGTGGGTGGCGGTCGGCATCGCCGGCGGCCTGTTCGTGCTGCTGGTGACACCGTTCACCGGCCGCTACAGCGGTCACGAGGTGGCGGCGCTGGCCGCCCTCAGCACCGTGTTCTTCTTCGGCATCACCGCCCTCGGCTGGCTGGTCTACCTCGCCATGAGCAAGCGGCGCAGCGGCCGGGTGGTCGGCCCCGGCACCCAGGGCGCCACCGCCTCGCGCGAGGCCGGCGATCCGCCCGCCGGCGCCCATCGCCGGCCGCACTGACCGGGTGCCGGCTGCGGGAGGCGCGCCCATGAGCCTTGATGCCGATGCCGCCTGGCGCCTGGTGCTGGCCCTGCGGCACCGTCCCTGCGACCGCCACGGCGCCGCCGACGTCACCGTGCGGCCGGACGGCAGCTGGGGCAGCAGCCAGCCGGTGGGCGCCGTCGCGGCCGCCCTGCTCGACCTCTACCTGCCGCTGGCGGCGGACGAGCGGTGGGTGGTCGGCCACCTGGGCCAGAGCCTGGACGGCCGCATTGCCTGTTCCAGCGGCCATTCCGCCAGCCTGACCGGCGGCGCCAACATCGACCATCTGCACCGCCTGCTCGCCCTGGCCGATGCGGTGGTGGTGGGCGCCGGCACCGCCCTGGCCGACGACCCGCAGCTGACGACGCGGCGGGTGGCAGGGCCGTCGCCGGTGCGGGTGATCGTGGCCGGGCGGCGGCCGCTCGATCCCGGCCTCGGCCTGTTCACCGACGGCCGCGCGCCGAC